>CALZKI010000147.1 GCA_945787995.1 uncultured Lachnospiraceae bacterium
GCCTTGTAGTCTCCCCCAGGGTTGAATTCTGGCTTCCTTGTCTGGATGAGTTCTACCCTGCGGTGCTTTGTAGTCTCCCCCAGGGTTGAATTCTGGTTTCCTTGTCTGGATGCATTCTACCCTGCGGTGCTTTGTAGTCTCCCCCAGGGTTGAATTCCGATGCAAAACTCAGGATAATGACTATCTCTTATTGTATAACCAGGCCAAAATAGCAAGAAGGATGTGTATTACTACACATCCTTCTCACAGTTCTCATGTCTCTTCTTCAATAACAGATCACTTTCAGGACAAAATTTTTTCTCTACTTGCCATTTTCCCCCAAATAACAATCATTTAAACCTCTAAACCTCTATACTTCTATAATATAATACACAAAATTTTACTAAACATAAGATTTTGCTGATCAAAAGATTTTCTGAACATATAATATTCTTGAACGTTACATATATCCCAACACTATCATGATACATCCAGGATATTTCTTTCCATGCTTTCCAGCAAATCGTGGGAATTATCCTCTATGTGGCATAAATATGTCACTATGATACCCCGAGCAGGCAGACAGTAACATTTCTGTTTCCACTTTCCATTGATGCTGAAACCATCCCGATATTTCCAGATATAATATCCATAACCACCTTCTCTGTTCATTTGCTGAACAGAGGTAGCCATTTGCACATACGATTCCGAAACAATTCTTTTTCCCTGAAAAACACCTTTGTTGCATAACAGAATGCCAATTTTACTCAAATCATGCACCGTCAGTTTCATCCAGGATGCACCGTAAAAATAGCCTTCCGGGCATCTGCCATATTCATAATTGGCGATTCCCAAAGGCCCCATGATATTTTCGCCAATGACTTTCGCCAGGTCTTCTCCAAAAACCTCTGTCAATGCCACACCTACCAGATATACACAGATATTGGAATAGTTGAAAACCTTTTCCTCCGGATGCTTCACTTCGCATGAAAGAGCAAAATCCAGATAGCTTTCTCCTTCCGGTCTGAACGGAAAATCGGGAACCGACATGGTAAGCAAACGGTGAACCGTTATTTTTTCAAAAGTATTCTTCTGTCCCTGTGGCATTTTCTCCACTCGTTCCTTTGGCAGATAATGCAAAATGGACTCCTGCAAATCTATCAAGCCCCTGTCATAGGCAAGTCCTACCGCCAGGGAAAGGATCGTTTTTGTGGCAGAATAAATATCATAGATATTTTTTGTGGTATCACCATAGCTGTGGACCAACTGACCATCCTGATACACTTCTACACCATGTACATTCCAATGATTCATTTCGATATCTTCAACAAAAGCTTTGAAGTTCATTACATATCCTTTTCAGTATTCACAAAAGTCAATAACGCCTCGGCATGATTAACGCCGAAATACGTGCCGCACTTTTTGGTTCAATTATTTGGCTTGATGATTCATGATTGTTTTGCTTATTCCACTACAGTAAACGCAGGTTTTTCAAAGGTCAGTCCATTTTCCAAAGCATGTTCCATGAACAGCTTGTAGTATTCCGGCACCAATGCTTCCGTCTCATCATGAGCATGCAGCAGTATGATATGATGATTTCCTTCTCCAAACAGAGATTCTCCATACCGGGGTTTGGGGTTATGCATTTTCTTCCATATATCATCCATGGTAAAATCCGATTCCGTTTGCAGCCGGTATTCTTCAAAGTCATAGGTCCAGAAGGTATCCACATTTCGTTCGTTTCCATTCTCTCGCCACCAGGGATACGTGATTTGTGTGTCCACCAGCTTATGAAAACCGTTTTTTCGCAAATAGTCCTGCAGTTTTTCGGCGTTATCGCCACCTTTATCGCCATATGGAAAGCGGAATGGTCGATATACCCTTTCCACACCGGCATCTTTGTAGAGGCGATTCAGTACAGCCTCACATTGCTCAATTTCTTCGATCCCCTGTTCCAGGGAAAGCGTGGAAAAATGGGGATGGGAATAGCTATGATTTCCAATGATCATGCCCGCTTGCAAAGCGTAAATCGCTTCCTCATAGTGTTCTTCTGTCTTTTTGCCTTCCGCGAACATCACCGGCGTAATATCCTTTTCCTTCAAATAATCTACAATTGCCGGCGTATTCTTCGATGCCACATCATCAATTGTCAAAATACCACTGCTCATACTTCTTGCTCCCTTCCCTTTTCACTACTTGTTTATGAATTCCTCATAGAACGCCTTGTCCACATAGCAGCCGAGGGCTTCCACGGGTGTGGCATTGATGGCACAGTCAAACGGCTCAATCATTCCGGAAATAGGTTGTATCAGACCACTCCAGCCTTCCTCCTCCTTGTATGCCATACGAAGCCTTTTCCAGTCTGTGTACATACGGACGGCATCCTTCTCTCCTTTTCCTTTCTGAAACGCAATCATCATCTGTCCGTCTTTTTTCAGAACTGTCTTTCCGTCCTTGTCCGGCGGATCCATCTCCGCATCCATTTTAATGGGTACAATGAACTGTGCCTTTTTTAGTTCTCTAAAAAGGAAACCGTAATATATCTGTCGTAGCTTGTCCTCCTCATCGGAATGGTTAGGCTCCATCTGTCCTAACAGGATCATCCATCTGACCAAATCCGGATTTGTCACCGGAACCTGAACAGGCGGCACATTGCTATAATCAGGTTTAGGCACCAGCATGGAACCATCGATTGCAAAATCATTGAATAGTACGGTAACGCCGCAGGCACCATTCAAATAAAATGTACTGCCAAGGAAATTATAAATGCCCTTTCCGTCCTCTCCATTCTCAATCTTCACAATATCGAATCTCTCCGGCGGGAAACTGTTTTTCCAAACCTCCAAATATGCCTTCGTGATTAAAATAATATCCGGCGGAGATGTCACATAGTTTCCATCTTCCCTCTCATAAGTTTTAGATACCATATGTGGCTCTCCGGTTCTCTTATTGACTACGGTATATATTTCTTTTACGGAAAGAATCCTTTTACAAATGGTCTGATTCAGTGTCTCAAAAACCTGTTGATTGAACGCCGCAAGTTCCTCTGTTTCCTGCTCCTTTTTGCTTTCTACCATCCATTTATACAAGCGTCTTACTTCGACCAGATCAGTCAAACTCAATTTGTCATAATCCGCCTGCTCCAGCTTCATATGACGGAATCCAATCAGTCCATCCCCCAATGCATGAATATATGCATCATGTACATCCTTTGCAGAGATATCTCGTGTATATAGCACAGAACCGGTTTTAAGATTCAGTTTGCTTCCTGCCTCAATTCGGACTCCCACAAAAGTATCTGTTGCAGACTCCACCATTTCACGATTATTCTTCTCCAGGCCAACCACTGTGGTCAGATTTGTGGGTGCATCATCATCTCCCGGATTGGAGATATATACTGCTGCACCTGTCCTGATGGTTCCGTGTACCTTTCCCACCACTACGAGGTCCAGGGTTTCTTTCAGCCGGAAGGTATCTTCCACCCCCAAGTAAAAGCTGTCGGATATCTTATGGTCTTCCATATCGTTTCTGTCCGCGTTGGCAGAAAGAGGGTGTCCCATATCTGAACTGCTTTTCTGCTCTGTTTCATTGTCTTTTGTTTGTTTCTTTTTAAAAAACAACATGTTTTCTCCCCTCGACACCCACCTATCTCTCTATCACAATCTGGCAAACACTCATGGCATTCAGTGCATTTTCATGGGACTGGGGTGTAACACCGGCACAGCACTTAGCATCCACGCGGATCTCCGTTTCCGGCAGAAAAGCCTTTGCAAGCAGTGCATTGGAAATCACGCAGATATCTGTGCAAAGTCCAATGACCGTAATGCTTTCAATAGGTTCTTCCTCATTTTTCTTTACCAGGAGCTGTCCAAGTTCAGAAGATCCAAATGTCAACTTATCGATTGCCTCCGTGGTTCTTAATGCGTCCAGTTCCTTCCGAATCTGCCAGCCTTCGGTTCCCTTGATACAATGAGGTACCGGAAGCCTTTTTCCTTCCTGGGTTTCCATATAGTTATCAAAATGTGTATCTCTGGTAAATAATACAGTGCCATCAAAGCCTTCAATTTTCTCTTTTACCAAAGGAACAATCTTTTCTGCCTCAGCAGTTCCCAGTGCTCCGTCAATAAAATCGTTCTGCATATCCACTACCAACAATATCTTTTGCATTTCTATATCCTCCTTCGCCATAAACTGATGCCATGGAGATGTCCCTTTGGCATATGCATGGAGCAATCACAGCACACATATGGCATACTTGCGACATACCTTTGGCATACGCATGGCATCCTATTCCATCACATATTTCATAACATCATCAAATATGGTTCTATATCCTTCCGGTTTGATGTGCATGCCTTCCACAGTATATTCGGCCTTCAGCCTTCCCTGTTCATCCTTCAGCGGTGCATTCACATCAATATATCTCTGGTTATGTTTTATTGCCAGCTGCTCCACCAGCCTATTAGCCTGATTGATTTTCTCATTGGTTCGAACCATCAAAGCCGGTTTGATCTCTTCCACGGCAGCCTCCAAATTAACGGGATAATA
>CALZKI010000148.1 GCA_945787995.1 uncultured Lachnospiraceae bacterium
CCCACAAATCTATACAAACGTGCCCGCATAAGATCGATGACTACACCGCAGGTAAAAATAAGCAATACACAAGCCAACATATGTACCAGCATCAAAGGTACACTTCTTCCGGGTATCACCCCAAGCCATGCGGGCCATCTGTAATTCAATACCGGATGTTCATGCAACAGATAAACCCCCAAAACATGCGGGCCGATCAGCAACACCAGTTTGGTAAAGATCGTCTGTTTTCCATCTTCCGGTTCTCTGAATTTCAAATTTTTAAATCCGTAAAAAACACCAACAGAAGCTGTTAAGGTAAGCAGGTAGTTATGATCATAGGGTCTGCTCACATAATGTAAGCCAAAGGTAGCAAGCCCCATTCTTCCCAGGCATCCGCTGCCGATGCTGATGAACCACATGCCAAGGCAGCTCACTACATATAACAGGAAACCGTTTCTGCAGCCTTTTTCCAAGAACGGAATGCCGTGCAGCTTCAAATACACTGCCACCAGGAACAAGCATAACAGCCATCCGAAGTCATAGCCGCAACGGTCGGTGGAAAAGGCAATGGGGAACACTGTTTTTTCCACTGAGAACAGAAAGAGCAAGATGGCAAGCACTCCCTGAAACTGTTTTTTTGTCAGGCTCTTTGCACCTGCTGCCAAAATAGGCGAAAATACAATCATGACAGCATAGGCAGAAATATACCAGTAACACTCCTGTCCCAAAGGGAACAGATAGCGAATCCAATCATACAAGGTTATACTTCCGGGTGCCACCAGTCCTGCCAGTATCAGAACCACAGGAATCAAAATGGTGTAAAAATACACCTGTAATACCACCTGAAAGAGCCGTTTTGGTTTCCACGCAGCATCCGCCAACAGATAGCCTGTGATCAGGATATATACATTGGCTGACTCCAGGGCAAAAGCCTCCAAAAGCCAATAAAAGAGATTGGAAGGCTCCATATTGTCCATATATGGTTGTAAAATGCCGCCTTTATCCAGATAATGGAGTACCACCACCATCATCATGGCAACGATGCGCAAGAGTTCAATTCCCAAATTCTTCTTTTTCATTACCATCCTCGAGCCCCAAGTCACCTGCCTAGTACACCGTTTTTTAATTAACTAGACCAAAATACTTGTCTATTTCTCTTTATTCTCCTTGAAGATCCAGAGCTTACTTAGGAAATAGTTGGAAACAATCACGATAACCTGTCCGATAAATTTCACCACCATAGCACCCAAACCGGTATTGTATCCCATCAACGTTCCGCCGATCAGAATGACAATTTCTTCCAGTACCAGGGTAAATAATCTGGCAGAAACAAATTCTGTAAACTCCTTCATTCTCGCCTTCAAACCACGGGTCTGACTCTTAAATACAAAGATTCTGTTTGTCACATAGGTAAACAGCACGCAGATTACCCAGTCCAGAATATTGGCGATCCAGTCAATCATGTGGCATGGGCCTACAAACACCCAGTAAAGCACCATACTAAGCACGAAGGCCACGCCTCCCCAGAACAGGTAATCTATGATCTCTTCATACTTTCTGCAGATTTTTTCCAGCATTTTCCCAAATTTCCCCGGGAAAATGGCTGTGATGATTTTTACCATCAGATTCGTTATCATTTCTATTTCTCCTATCGTCTCTCACTTGTTTACTGATGTGCGTTGCTTTGCCTATCAGAAGACAAGTTTCTATCTCTCCCTTGTGATCTTACCGTGTTCCACACGATAAACCATATCGCATTTCTCTATGGTCTGCAGTCTGTGAGCAATAATCACCAGTGTCTTACGACCGTGCAGTCTGTTAATGGAATCCATAATAGCCGCCTCTGTCTCGTTATCCAAGGCAGAAGTTGCCTCATCCATAACCAGTACCTCCGGATCCTCAAACAGCGCTCTGGCAATACCGATACGCTGTCTCTGTCCGCCGGAAATGCGGATACCTCTCTCTCCGATTTTGGTATTAAGGCCCTCCGGTAAACTGCGGACAAACTCATCCAGTTGGGCTTCCTTCAGGGCATGCCACACTTTCTCATCATCAATCTCTTCTTCCGGAACACCAAAGGCCACATTCTTTCGAATGGAATCATCTATCATAAAGATAGTCTGGGGAATATATCCGATATTTTTTAACCATCCTTCGTAATGCTCTCGTACTTCCACACCGTCTGCCAGTATTTGCCCCTGCTCTATTCGCAACAAGCCCAGCATAATATCCACAATAGTGGTCTTTCCGGAACCGGTGGTGCCAACAATACCAACCGCACTGTCAATAGGAATCAACATTTCGGCATGGTCAAAAATATAGGTCTCTGTGTTTGGATAGCGGTACACAATATCCTTTAACAGAATCTCTTTTTCTACCGGCAGCTTTTCCACTTCCTTCTTCTGTGTATAAGCAGTCTCATCATATACTACAGAAGCATCGTTGATCTCCTCCTGCAAGTTGTCACTGACATTCATAAAGAAGGGTTCAAAATAGGAAATGGAAGTCAGGTAGTTATTGATTCTGTTGGCACTGGGTAACAAACGCATTGCTGCCAGAGCAAAGGTACCAAGCTGGGGCACCATATCGGTCACCTGTGCGCCACTCAGCATCACTGCCATCATGTACCCCACCAGACCTGCAATACATACTGTCTCAATTAACAGTCGGGGGGTTGCATTAAACAGGTTATAACGCTGCACCGCATTCACATATCCGGCACCGCAGGCAGCATATTCTTTGATAAAATAGTTTTCTTTATTGGCGATCTTGATTTCCTTGATTCCCATCACAGACTGCTCAATCCACTTGAACAGACCACTGTAGAAATTCTGGTTATCCACACCGGCTCTTACCATGATCGGCTTCAGAACCACCTTGATGATCAGCAAAACCAAAAGCAGCAACGCAGCAATACAAAGAATCATCTTGGCATCCTGAAACAGCAGGACAAATACCAGGCACACAAATACAACGCATTCACTGGTCAGCTGCAGAACGCTGAGAATCAGGCCGTACATGTTATTCACGTCCGAAGTAATGTTTCTCTGAATCACCGAGGTCTCTGCATTCAGATAATATTCATAAGGGCGTTTCATGAAATTGATCATCATCCGCCTGGAAGTAGCAAACTGGTTTGTATATATAAATCGAAGCTGTACCACATTCTGTAAAAACAGAAAGCTGTTTTTCAAGACAAAGACCAGGATCAGTCCGATCATCATAACCACCGCAAACTGAACAGGCGACTGCAGATGCAGGAACTGATAAATGGCTGCAAAGTAGGCATTCTTTTCTACACAGGCAGGATCCACCAGCACCTGTAACACCGGAATGATCATGGTTACTCCCAAGCTCTCCAGGACACCACCGATCAGCATCATGAATACAATTCCCACCATTTTTCGTTTCTGCTTCTTATCTAAAAGCAGATTCATCTTCTTCAAAATCTGCAGCATATAGCCTTCTACTCTCCTACTGTAAATAATGACATGAGAACACAAAAATTCAACGTATAGTATACCACACAATTCACCGGGGTGCAAAATATCCCATTTCTCATCTCCATCTCCCTTTTTTTCAGTCCGAAATTTCTAAATATATACAAAAAAGGGGGAAAATAGTATGATGTAAAAAAACTAGTGCTTTCAGAAAGGGAATCTCCATGGATAACCCAAATACAATAAGTGACAAACAGATTTATATCCGATGTGACGGAAACAAAGAGATCGCTACAGGGCATCTGATGCGTTGTCTCTCTATTGCAACTGCCTGTGTTGATAAAGGGGCACAGGTAACATTTCTGGTTGCTGACAAAGAGAGTGAACAGTTACTTTCCGACCGCATGTCCGCAGCGATGGCAGAACAGATAAGGATCATGAATTTACAGACTGATTATCGCAACACAGAAGAGGAGCTGCCGCTTCTCTGTCAGATTCTCATGAGTTATCCCTGCCACTGTCTTCTGATTGATTCCTACTTTGTAAATCCCGGTTATCTGGAGACTCTGTCAAGATTAACCAAAGTAGCTTATATGGATGACATTTACGCCTTTCCCTATCCGGTGCATACCGTGATCAACTATGCCCCCATGGCGGATCCGGCCAATGTATGTTATCAGTTAGCGGCAGAGAAGCTGTTGGGCATCTCTTATGCACCGGTACGGAATATGTTTCAGGGTAAGTCCTGCCCTATTCGCCCGCAGGTGAAAAAGATCCTCTTAACCGCAGGCGGTATCCATGACGGCAAATGCTACCTGCCCATTTTAGAGAATCTGTTTGCCTTCTACGATTCACCTGCCACAACCTCATCTGCCGGCGAATCCGCAGAAGCATCCGAAACGGCACCTGAAATTCATCTGCTGCTTGGTGCAGGAGACAACACTGCTCCTGAAGTAAGGGATTATTTAGAGCAACATCCGAACTTGATTACCCATGGATACATTCAGGATAT
>CALZKI010000149.1 GCA_945787995.1 uncultured Lachnospiraceae bacterium
ATTTTGCCCCCTATATCTTCCCTTGCAGGTGGTATACGAACGCAAGTACTTCGGCCACTGCCTGGTACAGTTCGGGAGGTACCGCCTGATCGATTTCCACGTTGGCGTATAGCATACGGGCCAGTGGTTTGTTTTCCACGATCTCGATATGGTTTTCCCTGGCCACCTCTTTGATTTTCTGTGCCACATAGTCGGCGCCCTTGGCAATCACATAAGGGGCATCCATTTCCTCCGGATCATACTTGATCGCAACAGCATAATGGGTAGGGTTGGTGATAACCACATCCGCCTCCGGCAGACGCTGCATCATTCTTCGTCTGGAGGCTTCTCTCATGCGGGCACGCTGCTGGGATTTGATCTGCGGATCACCCTCCTGATTCTTATATTCATCCTTTACTTCCTGTTTGGTCATCTTCATATCATCCTTGAACTTCCACTTCTGATAAGCGAAATCCAGAAATGCGATCACCAGATAGAAAGCAGAGATGCGAAGACCCAGATCTATTACCATGCTGCCTACCAGTCCCACAGCCTGAAACAGCGGCATGTCATATAACAGGAACAGATTGTTTGCTCTGCTTTTTACGTAGGAATACACAACAAATCCAATCAGACCGATCTTTAGGAGTGATTTCAATAACTCAATCAGGGATTGGGAGGAAAACAGTCTCTTGATTCCGTTTAAGGGATTCATTTTGCTGAATTTAGGCTGCAACGGTTTTGCCGTGGGACGCCACTTTACCTGCACCAGATCTACTACAAAGGCGATCAGAAAACTGACTACCAGAAACGGAAGCAGCATTTGCAGTATGTCTGTCAAAACCATTCGGAATATTTGATGTATGGTTGCAAAGGGAAGGGCTCCGTTATACAGCGTAGAAAAATCCGATAACTGGTTGTAAATGATCTCAAACAGGTTCAGAAACTGGGTTCCCATATTACCCAAAAAGACGCGTAAAACCACAAAAAGGCCAAGCAAAGTGATGGCATTATTCATCTCCTTACTCTTGGCAACTTTACCGTCTTTTCTAGCGTCTTCTAATTTTTTAGGGGTGGCCGGCTCTGTTTTCTCGCCGCCCGGTCCATCCTTTGCAAAGAACTGCAGATTATATTCCAGAATCACATCATACCCTCAACAAAAGAAACCGTCATTTCCTTGATCTCATTAAAAATGAAATCCGCAGCGCCCGGAAGCAAAAATGCTGTCAGAAACAGAATTGCCAACCCGGTCAGCAGTTTTAACTGAATACCTACCGCGAACATGTTCATCTGAGGCGCTACCTTGGCCAAAATGCCAAGCACACAGTTCAGCAGCAAAATCGTGCAGAAAACCGGCAAACAGATTCGAAAACCAATAATCAGGTAGTCTGCCATAAAACGGATAAAAGTCTCCAAAAGTCTGTCTGTACGAATCACTGCCTGATTGATCGGTATCAGTGTAAAGGTATCCACCAAAGCCTGAAGCAGATATCGATACATCCCCGAAGCAATCAGCATGAGGGTGAAAATGTATTGATAAAACTGACCGGTAATACTCATGTTCTGCTTGGTGGTGACATCAAAAACATTGACCATACCAAAACCGATTTCCGTATCGATCATATGACCGGTGAATGTGGCAATGGTGGTACACAACATGGCGCCATATCCAACCAGAAAGCCGGTCAGCGCTTCCTTCATAACAATGATGGCATATTCCGTCAGCGTAGTATATACAATTTCCGGTCTGGTGGTACTGCCATAAATCAGAACAGAAATCAATACACCCAGACCTATCTTTACGCGATTCGGCGTATTTGACATGCTAAAGAAAGGGGCTATAAAAATAAAACAGGTTACCCGCACTACAATCAGCAGAAAATATTCCAAATCCGCATAAGTAAATGCCAGATTCAACATATATTTAACCCGTATACATCGTAAAATCAGACCACAGTTCTGTCATGAATCCTGTCATATTGTTCAGCATCCAATGCCCCAAAATCATAATGGTCAGAAAAATGCTGAGCACCTTCGGCACAAAAGTCAGCGTCTGCTCCTGGATGGAAGTAACTGTCTGAAAGATACTGACAATCAATCCAACGGCCAAAGAAACCAGCAGAACCGGTGCCGCAGTCTTAATGACGCAGAACAGTGCATTTTGTGTGATCATGGAAATATCATCAACTGTCATTGGTTACTCCATTTCTCCTTTGGTATCTGCTTCCGGTCACCCTGCCGGAAAAGCATTTCAAAGGAACATTCATCAGTAAAAGGTTCTTACAAGATTCATTATCACCAGATTCCAGCCATCTGCCATGACAAAAAGTAATATCTTGAAGGGTGCCGAAATCGTGGTTGGCGGGAGCATCATCATACCCATACTCATCAGGGCGGAAGCCACCACCATATCGATTACAATAAACGGTATGTATATTAAAAAGCCTATAATAAACGCTCTTCGCAGTTCACTGATCAGAAAACTGGGAATCAGCACCCGGTTGGGAATCCCGGCAAGGGTACCGTCCCATTCTGTCTGACTGATTTCCATAAACATCTGTACATCCTTTTTCTGTGTCTGTGGATACATGAACTGACGTATAGGTTCCATGCCCTTCTCAAACGCCTCTGTCTGATCCAGTTGGCCGTTTTCAAAAGGAACAACGGCCTCCTGATACACAGTGTTCAACGTAGGCTGCATGATAAAAAACGTCAGAAAAAGAGCCAATCCGATCAGAACATTGTTAGGAGGAGCAGTCTGCGTACCAATGGCTGCCCTTGCAAAATGCAATACAATGATGATTCTCGTAAAAGAAGTCAACATGATAAGCAGCAAAGGTGCAATGGCAATAGCAGTCAATATTAACAGAATACGCAAAGCACCATTTATGCTTCCGTTGCCGTTTTCATAGGTAACGGTCACAGTGTTGGCAATATTCAGTTTTTGCAGATCCTCCGGACTTTCTGCACTGCCCGGTTCCTCTACATTGGTTCTCTCATCGCTCTCTCCGTTTTCCATAGGAGATACAATGGAGGAAGAATATGCAGGCATCTGTCCGTAGGCAGCCTCTGCTCGAATCGGTGTTAAAATGCAGAATATGCCTGCCGAAATTAGCAGGCATATAAGCTTCAACCTATGACATTTGGACAAAAAACGTTCCATCATATTGTTACTCATTCTTATCTTCATTTGTCTTTTCCCAGAATTTCGAACCCTTGGTTTTCTCAAACAGCTCCTTAAAACTAAGTGTTTCGCCTTCTGAGGGTTGTCTCAGTATAATCTGTTCCGAAGGTATCTCTGCCAACTTCGTGACAGAATCCTTACTCACTGCAATGGCAATGTACTCACCGCCGATTCTCACAATCTGAATATACTGATTACTACTAAGCCGCATGGTATCTACGATTTCCATGTTCGAGCCACTCATCTTCTCCTTCTGGTATCCTGCAATCCATCGGGTAGTCCAGAGAGTAATCCCCAGGACTACAACAAAAAGAAACAGAACAACCAGAAATTGCATGAAAGAATTGAAGCCTGCTGAACTGTTCAGAATCATTTATCCCACTACTTTCTTTACAGCTTCCAATACACGATCTGCCTGGAAAGGTTTTACAATAAAATCCTTTGCTCCGGACTGAATAGATTCAATAACCATAGCCTGCTGACCCATTGCAGAACACATAATTACAGTTGCAGAAGGATCGTTTGCCTTGATTTTCTTCAGGGCCTGAAGGCCATCCATTTCAGGCATTGTGATATCCATAAGTACCAGATCAGGTTTGCATTCGTTGTACTTATCAATTGCGACTGCACCATTCTCTGCTTCGCCTACAACATTGTAACCATTCTTTGTGAGAATATCCTTGATCATCATTCTCATAAAAGCTGCATCATCAACAATCATAATATTTTTAGCCATATAGAACCTCCATCTATTTTATTCATTATAGACTATTTTATTATTTCAGTAACTCTTACGCCGAAGCTTTCTTCAACAACTACCACTTCGCCTTTCGCCACATGCTTGCCATTCACAAGCACATCTACCGGTTCTCCGGCAAGTTTATCAAGTTCAATAATCGTACCCGGCGCAAAATCCAGAATATCTGCAATGGCTTTCACTGTACGACCAAGTTCCACCGTCACCTCCAGCGGAACATCCCTAATGATACTGATGTTCTCTGCTCCCGGGATCTGACTGTAATCCCCCTGGAAAGTCTGGAACTGTGCAGGTTGAATATTCATATCCTGGGTTATACCCATTTGAGGCATTCCCATCATTGGGTTCATCCCCATCTGGGGCATGCCCATCTGACCCATGTTCATCTGCGGCATTCCCATCATCGGATTCATGCCCATCTGGTTCATGCCCATCTGACCCATGTTCATCTGGCCCATGTTCATCTGTGGCATGCCCATCTGACCCATGCTCATCTGGCTCATATCCATTT
>CALZKI010000150.1 GCA_945787995.1 uncultured Lachnospiraceae bacterium
AAAAAAAAGCCGGCGGATGCCGGCTTTTTTGGAGCCAGGGGCTCCTCCCCTGGCTCTTACAGGCTTACATCGATAACCGATTCCGAGATTCCCCCAGCTACCGCAGGTGCTGCAACAGATACGGCATTTGGAAGTGCAAAGGAATTACCGGAGGAGGTTGCATTTCCCAAAGGAAGCGATGCACCGGCCTTTTGTTTCTCCAAATGCTCGAAGACTGCTTTCAGGTACTCAGCATCTGCTTTAGCTATTTCCTTTAACTCTTTGCTTCTATGTTTGATTTTCATCAGTTTCAAATCTGCCGGATCCATATCCTGCTTCACATCAGTAAAGGCATCCGCAAGTTCATCAAGCCCCATTTCAGAAAGCATATCTTTCATACTTTCTGCCAGTTCATCCATCATTTCGCCGGTAAGATTTTCAAGCTCTGCTGTCTGAACTTCCATATTTTCAAAACAGGAGCCAAGCTCCGCATACAGGCTTTCTGCACCGGCTAGCAAGTAATCATACGCCTCAAAGGATAGTTCCTCCCCATCCTCTGTATAAGCCGTTACATTTTCCTCAGCTTCAGCATTCTCCTGTTCTTTCGTTCCTGCTTCCTGTTCTTCCCATTCGTTCTCCAAATCTTTTTGGTACTCTTCCAGGCGGTCCGAACAGGCTCCGCATGCCTTAGCAAGTTCTTCCTCTTCCAGATGACGCACCTTTTTTCTGGCCACCCGTTCCATTGCTTTCGCATGGCTTATGGCTGCATCAATTTCTTCGCTGTCATACTTTCCGGTCTGTTTTTGTTGCTTTAAGCGTAGCACCTCTCTCTTGGCTTCTCCAACCACCTGCCTTGCGGCAGTAGAAGTTTTGCTTCTCATAAGCTTTCCGGAAATATTTTTGAAGGAATACTTCAGTTTCTTAAGCTGATTTGAGGTATCCTTTGTCTGTAGCCTTTGATTTTGAAGCTTCTCATTATAATCCCGCATGGTTTCCACAAAGGATTTGGATTGTGCCACGAAGACTTTGTTTCCCGCATTGTTTTGATGATTTCCGGATACCTGATTCCCGCAACCGTTCAGCAAACGCATCTGCTCCCTGAGCTCTTTCTTTCGTTTTCCGGAACCGGACTGCAACTGTTGTTGTCCCAAAGTGTTACCGGAAAACATGGTCTTTGAAGTTGTATATGTAGTTTGAAAGATAGATCCGACTGTATACATATCTCTGCCTCCGGTGGATTATCCTCGGAAATCGATATTTTGCCCCACACGGGTTTCTTCTTCCGTCAATACGTTGTTCATGGAATGATCATAGGTGTATTTCGCAACCGTGTTTACAAGATCATTCAAATCCTCTGACCGAAACTCAATATATTCTTTCTCTTCCGTAGCTTCTTCTCTCTGATCCTTTTCTGTTTTGTTTCCTTCCCGCAGTTTTTCCAGTCTCTCATTTTGAGCTTTCTTCTCTGCCTGCTTTTTCTCCTTTGCCTTAGCGGCCTTTTTCTCTGCCTGCTTCTTTTCAAGATATTTGGTCTGAGCAGAATTTGCTTTCTCTAATGTGGCAAAAAAGGATATCCGGCCCTCCGATCCCACCTGCATTCCAAAATTTTTCACAGTTGCACCGCTGCTTACAAGACTGTTTTTTGCTTCCAGCAATTTGGTCTGAGACATGGCGATGATACCCTCATATTTCTTTCTGAAGGCTTCATCATTTGCCATTTTTTCCAGCTTTTCATCATCGATAAGCACCACCGGCTTATATGCATTTCCAAATGCAGACGCATTGGCCGCCACCTGAGACTTCATATCTTTGCTGACAAGAATGAAATCCATGCCATGAAATTTGGATTTCAATTTGTCGTAATACTCTCTTGCCTTATCTGATAATTCCACATCACCTACCACGGTTCCGTATCCGGCCTTGGTTGTGGGAACGAGGGGACTGTTTTTTGATACGGGTTTCCATTCAGATATGGTTGTGTTTGTGGATGATGAATTCTTTACACTCTCGCCTTCTTTTTCTTTTGCAGCTATATTCTGATCCTTTTTCCAGATTTGACTTGTCTGCTGATAACTTGCGATTCCTGACAATGAAGTTGCCATGACACATTTCTCCTTTCCTTCTCCTATGTGCATACTTTTGCTCTGTATTCAACCGGGGATGAAATGAGAATGTATTTAGAAGTAATCAAAGAAATGCTTTTCACTTCATCCTTGAAGTCATAAAATCTCAAATCCTTTTGAGATATATTGTATATCGGCTGCTTGTCGTAAAAAATAAAGCCCATGGGGACGGGGAAAATGGTTTTTTTCGAACCGATGGGGACGGGGAAAATGGTCTTTTCCCTGTCCCTACCGGAACATCATCACATATTCTCCGTGAAAAGTCCTCCCCGCCTCCAGAAAATTCGTAAATTCTCTGTCTGAGATTTCTCCCCGGAAATCCACATGGTCACATCTGCCGTACCATGGTTCTATGCATACAAAGGGTGCATTCTTTTCCTCCGGGGACCAGATGGCAAAAAGCGGTGTATCGAACAACACCTTTACATACTCGTTTCCCTCCGGATCGATCAAGCTTACACAATTTGCCTGATTACCCTCAATCATATAGGTACATCTGTCGAAGAATCCTTCTGTAATATCACACATGCCATCCTGCAAAGTTAATTCCAAATCTTCTGTAACAGCCAGCCCCGTATCTCTGGTATTGCCATGATGATGGATCACATCTACCGGAAGCAATGTGGCGTTTGAATCTATGATGGTATTGCAGGCGGTATTTTTCGGTTGCTCTGCGAATCTGCCAAAAGAAATGCGATACCCTGCTTTACTTTCCTGTTCCCCCATAGGACAGTTAAAGGCAGGATGAGCACCAATGGAAAACGGCAATATCTCATTTCCTGTATTTTCCACTTCCCATAACACTTTCACACACTGTTCTGTCAGTTGGTATCCAATTCTTAATTGGAACGCATAGGGATACTTTGCAAGTGTCTCTTCGTTGCTTTTCAGAGAAAACCATATTGTATCATCACTTTGTCGCAATAATTCATGCTCCATATCTCTGGCAAAGCCATGCTGCCCCATTGGGTATGTTTTCCCCTTCGCAACATATTCCTTATTTTTTAGGCTACCGACAAATGGGAAAAGAACAGGGGATGTGCGAGCCCAATATTTTTTGTCACCACACCACATATATTCCCTCTGATCAGCTTTGGAAATGACCGATTTGATTTCTGCTCCAAAAGAATCTATCTCCACTCTGAGCTTTTCATTCTCTAAAATGTAACGCATGTTTTGTTTTCTCCTCTTCTTCGCGAAAGTAAATATGTCATCGTAAAACAGTTCTCTGAAACAGTGTTCTACCGGGACAATTAACCTTGCCGTTATTGAGATGGGGACTCCACCGGCAGGCAGGCTGACAATGCAGGCATGTTCCTGTTGGCAATCCATTCAGCACACAATTCCCGAAATCAGGATTCACCAGAAAGCCACGTCCCACATCGATCATATCTAAATCGGCCAATTGGATCGCTCCTGCCGCCATCTCCCCGTCAGTGATACTGTCCACGCCGAAAATCGGCATATCAGGAAGTACCTTTTTGATTTCACCTGCACCGTAAATGGCTTCCTTATAGGGATATCCTTCCGGTTTGAAAGGCTCCATGTTAGGAAAAAATCCATAAGATATGTCCATAAAATCCATGACTTGAGACAGGGCTTTTGCATTGGCAATCCCATCTTCCAAGGTGGGCTCAAAGGCACCCAAACGAATACCCACCACAAAAGCATCACCACAAACCTGTTTGATCGCTTTGGCAGTATCCTTCGCTAATTTGCATGGCTCTACTCCGTAAATATCCTGCCGTTTATTGATGCCCCGATTCATAAATTGAGAAAAAAGATAGCTGTGACAACCATGCAGTTCCACCCCATCCAGCCCGGCCCTTTGGGCACGTACTGCGGCTTTCACGAAATCGTCTATGGTCTGCTCAATACGATCCACACTCATTTCATGTCCATGGATTATGGTTCCATCTTCATACTGCATGACATAATCGCTGGCGGTTTCCGCCTCAGGATCGATTCCGTTGATTCCCGCATGCAACAGCTGCACGAAAAAGGGCGTGTCATATTTATGTACCACATCTGCCAGTCTCCCAAATCCCTCCGTCTGACCGTCTTCCCAAAGTCCCAGTTCCGTCTCATGTAGCCTTGCCCGTTTCGTAACAGCTGTGGCTTCCCCGATGATCAACCCGGCACCGCCTTTGGCCATACCTTCATAGTGCTCTACATTTCGTTCAGTTACCTTGCCGGAATCATCGGACCAGTGAAAGCACACCATAGGCGGAACCGCGATTCTGTTCCTGGTTTCTACATTTCGTATTGTTACTTTATCTGTTATTTTTTTCTCGCAACTACCAAATTCCATT
>CALZKI010000151.1 GCA_945787995.1 uncultured Lachnospiraceae bacterium
CACTCTCTACATCTCCAAAATCAAATATCTGCCATCTCCCACTTCAAATACTTCATCAGCTTCTAAGATGGCTTCTTCATCGGCACCTTCCATATCGATGCCGGATTCATCAAAGTATTCCCATACTTCACGGACAGAATCCACAACCACTGCCATGCAATCCTCTAAAAAAGCATCAGCCTCTTCTAAGGTTTCAGCAACAGGTTCAGGATATAACTGTAACTGATTCTCCAAAAAACATTTTAATACAGCATCATCAAACATATTCTTTCCAGCCTTTCTTTTTGTTATTTTTCACATGTTTTGCTATATTGCCTTTCACAAGACCTCTATCCCAATCAATAATTAAGATAAAAGATTTCTTTTCTTCAGTTCCTGGTACAGTCTTCCAATGGGAAGACCCACCACATTATAATAGTCTCCGCAAATGCCCTGAATATGCTTTGCGTAGCCTCCCTGCAGGGCGTAAGCGCCGGCTTTGTCCATCGGTTCAAGGGAGCTCACGTATGCCTCAATGTCTTCTTCAGACACAGAATACATGGTTACATCTGTGCATTCATGAAAGGTGTGAAACATTGCGGGAGTGCCTTTATACTTCCAGGCAATGGTGACACCGGTGTACACCTGGTGACTTTGTCCGCTTAGCTTTTGAAGCATGTCTGTTGCATCCTGTTTATCCTTTGGTTTTCCAAGGATCTCCCCCCAACAGGCAACTACCGTATCTGCACCGATTACCACAAAATCTTCGTCCTTTGTCTCTGACAGTTTTCCGCATACATCAACCGCCTTCTGATAAGACAACTCTTCCACAACTTTATGAGGTTCTGTACTGGTTACATGCTCCTCTACTGTACTGGGCACTACTTTAAAAGAAATCCCTACCTGTTTCAAGATCTCTTTTCTTCTGGGAGACGCGGAAGCCAAATAAATCTTCATCTGTTTCTTAAGTCCTTTCTCAATCTGAAAGTTTTCCGGTTTCAGGAATGAACACCCTGTCATTCTCCGGTTCCTGTATTTTTTTCGCCGCGGCAATGGCTTCTTCACAGAACAAGAGCTGTGAATTCAAAGGTTCCTTGCCTCTGCGGTCAACTTTTTCATAGGTGCCGTCAGGCATCAGCAAATGTGCTTTGATGGTATCCTTCAGGGAACACTGCAGGATGTGCATCACCTTACTCTGCAATTCCGGTTTTTCCACAGGAAACATGATCTCCACACGACGTTCCAGATTTCTGGGCATCCAGTCTGCACTGGCCAGATAATATGCAGGCTTGCCATCATTCTCGAAATAAAATATGCGGGAATGCTCTAAGAAATTACCAACAATGGAACGCACTGTAATATTTTCGCTTACCTTCGGAATTCCCACCCGCAGACAGCAAATGCCTCGTACGATCAGATCAATTTTGACCCCGCAAGAACTTGCATCATAAAGAGCGTCGATAATGTCTTTGTCGCAAAGAGAATTCATTTTGGCAATAATATGGGCACTTCTGCCGGCCAGAGCATGCTCCTTTTCTCTCTCGATCAAGCCTAAGAAGCGATCCTTCAGCCATAAGGGAGCCACCGCCAATTTATTCCAGCTTCTGGGTTCCGAATAACCGGAAAGCATGTTAAAGACTGCCGTAGCATCTTCACCGATTGACTCCGCACAGGTAAACAGCCCTAAATCCGTATATAGTTTTGCAGTGGAATCGTTGTAGTTTCCGGTTCCCAGATGCACGTATCTGCGAATGCCGTCTTCCTCTCTGCGAACCACCAGGGTGATTTTACTGTGTGTCTTCAGTCCCACCAGTCCATAGATTACGTGGCACCCTGCACGCTCCAGCTTTCTTGCCCAGACAATGTTGTTTTCTTCGTCAAATCTGGCTTTCAGTTCTACCAGAACAGAAACCTGTTTCCCGTTCTCAGCGGCCTGGGCCAAAGCGGCAATAATAGGCGAATTACCGCTGACACGATACAGTGTCTGCTTGATGGCCAGCACATCCGGGTCCTTTGCAGCCTGCTTCACAAACTCAATCACCGGGTCAAAGGTTTCATAAGGATGATGCATCAACACATCCCCTTCACGAATCATGGTAAAAATATCCCGGTCAGCAGAGTATGCCGGTACCGGTTGTGGCTTACAGTACTGATGTTCCTTCAGGTCATCAAAACCGGGTAATCCGTACATTTTCATCAGAAAAGTCAGATCCAGGGGTCCCGGAATCCGATAAATCCATTCTTCATCAATATCCAATTCATCCTGAATCAGATGAAGCAGTCTTTTATCCATACCGGCTTCCACTTCCAGACGGATTGCCTGGCCCCACTGGCGCTGCTTTAATTGCTTCTCAATTTCAATCAAAAGATCATCCGCCTCGTCTTCTTCAATAGAAAGATCGGCATTTCTCATAATACGGAAATAATGGGAGCAGACAATGGTGTAGTTGAGAAATAATTTATCCATATTTCTCTCAATCACTTCTTCCAGCAGAATCACTTTGGTTGTCTCATCCTTTGTTGGGATCACTACGATTCTGGGTAACACACCGGGAACCTGTACGGTTGCGAATTCCAGTTCCTCATTTCCACCTTTCTTCTGCACCAGAGCACCAATATTCAGGGTTTTGTTTCTGATCAGCGGAAAGGGTCTTGAAGAATCTACTGCCATAGGCGTGAGAACCGGATAAACATGCTCTTCAAAATACCGGTCCACAAATGCCCCATCCTCTTCTGTCAGTTCCTCATGCTGTTCCACCACAATCAGCCCGTGCTGATTCATCAGCGGAAGCAAGGATCGGTTATAGGTAGAATACTGCAGCTCGCTGAATTCATGAGTGGCTTGATTCACAGCCTCCAGCTGCTGTATGGCCGTCATACCGGCAATATCCTTCTTTTCATAGCCTGCATGCACCATATCCATCAGGGATGCCACACGAACCATAAAGAATTCATCCAGATTGGACGCGGAAATACTCAGAAACTTCAAGCGTTCCATCAACGGATTCTGCTTATCTCTGGACTCACTAAGCACCCGCTTATCAAAAAGCAGCCAGCTCAATTCTCTGTTTTCATAACAGCTGGTATCATATGTTTTTTTGGTTTTATTATGTTCTTTCATAAGATAATCCTCTCACCTTCGGCTTCCATACCCGATAGTTTCCGCAGTATACAAAAACAATTTCGTTACCATCCTGATATTCCGAAATTCTTAGGAGCGCTTTTGTTTTATAACAGGTGTAATGCTATATACTTCTTTGAAAAACTCTGCTCTATGCTTAAACAAGCCCCGTTCCAAAGTGATATCTACCGGAGTATCTACAGTAATCACCAGTTCCTGCTCCTTTAAGACAATGCGTACATCCTTGAACTTCTGTTTATGACTTCGATCCAACCCATTGGCCAGCTTTAAAATGGCTGTCAGTTTGGCTATGATCATGTAGTCCTCTTTCGCAAGATTTGTGCCCTTATTCATGGACTCATAATAGTCAAATTCCAAGTGGTTATATTTTACAACATTTGCCACGATCTCACGTTCCGTATGAGACAGGCCGATAATCTCGGTTGACATGATAATGTTGTAGGAGCACTCCCCCAGATTTGCCAGACTGATATATTTACCGCAATCATGCAAAAGAGCAGCAAGACGAAGCAATAATCCGGCTCTTTTATCCAGCCCATGAATTTTTTTCATGGCTTCAAAGATATTCATGGCAATTTGCTCCAGGGTCTCACTTCTCTTTCTGGACCCCATGTATCGTTTTGAGATATTCTTTGCACAGGCAATGATATCCTGCTCAAAATTATGCTTGATAGATATCAGCTTGTTTTCTTCCCCATATTCATATGCCATTCCATCACATAAAGTCACGTCCGGCACATAAATACGCTCTACATTCGTTGCCTTGCAAACACGATTCACCAAAACAAAGGAAATGAAAGCCAGATGAACGCTATCTTCCGAAACATCCAAGAGTTTCGCCAGATCTCTGTCCGAGTGGGTACGCATCAGCTCCATCAGCTGTGCTGCGGTAGGAATATCAAAAACTCTGCCTTCAATCTTTGCAATCTTTCGATCCACAATGGCAGACAGATAATCGTCAACCACGATCAAGTTCTTAATCGACTTATCTTTCAGAAACAGCTTCTTAAACACAGATATCTGAGAACTGACCATTTCATCAATCAGATTCTCATACTGACTTGTTCTGGCATTTAAGTGGTTCAGGCTTTCCTGTAATCTGAGAACCCCAAGCTTCATATTCTGAGTGGTCACCAACGTGCCGTTTTCAAACAAAGACAGCTGGATACTGCCTCCTCCGATATCAATAACGGCAGTATCCTTCTCCATGATCTCTTCCAAAGAGGTCTCTTTACATGCTATTGATTTGTAATCCAGAAAGCGTTGCTCAGAATT
>CALZKI010000152.1 GCA_945787995.1 uncultured Lachnospiraceae bacterium
TGACGGAGAAAATAAAGAATGGCATGGGCTTTCTTGGGATGCATGCAGGACTGGCTGATTTACCGGCAGACCACAGACTGGTGAAAGAAGTGCATAGGAGCACCTTTATCACACACCCTGCGCAGTGCCCGGTAACTTTTGTGTCTGATGCGGAGCATCCGATTCTGGAGGGGGTTGGTAACTTTGATTTCCCAACCATCGAAGAATTCTATATGATGCAGATGTATGAGGAATTGCCCACCACGGTTTTGGCACACATTGAATCAGAGCATGGCACCCAGCCTGCAGTATGGATTCATGAACTGGGAGCGGGAAAGATTTGCTGTATCACTCCCGCACACAACACGCCAAGCTTACTGTGTGAACCCTATGTGAGACTGGTGAAGAATGCAATCAAGTGGGTGATGAAGTAAGACAACGGCATCAAAGAACAATTTAGATGAGATTTTTGTGCAAAAGCTTTCGGCTTTTGGGAGAAACTTCTATGAACAATACTCGTTCAAAGGTCATCGTAGCGGGGCACGCGTGCATCGATATCACGCCGGTGTTTCCTGATAAGCAAATGAAAAAGGATACGAAAGAACAAAACGGATCTGCCCATGCAGCAAACCTTTTGTCCAAGGTGCTTATCCCCGGCAAATTGGTGCAGATGAAGGGTGTGGATATCAATCCGGGAGGAGCCGTATCCAACACAGGACTGGCCATGAAGCTTCTCGGCGAAGATGTGGCAGTGGCTGTGGGCAATGCCCATGGTGATTATGCATTTCCGCCGAAGCTGGACTTTGACAGAATCAAAGTGATTTCTGAAAAAACAGGCTTGCCGCTGGTGCTCCACGGCGGTTCGGGGCTTGCGGACAATGATTTCAGAACAGCAGTGAAGCTTGGCGTTTCCAAGGTGAACATATTTACAGACATTGATAAAGCAGGAAAGGCCGGTATTGAAGAAGGTCTGGCAGCAGGTGCGAAGACCATGATGGGCTTAATTCCATATGAAATTGCGGCTATGAAAAAAGTGGTTGCAGAGAAGATGGAGCTTTTTGGAAGTGTGCATAAAGCTTTATGAACTGAAACACATGCGGGACAGGCCCATATTCAGAAAAAAGCATGTGAGGGCCATACCGGAAGCGAAAAGACAGTGCGTACAGGGGGAAGCATATTCTGGCTAGTCATACGGTCGGAGAACAGTAAGTACCGGGGGGAGTCACTTGACACGGGAAGTATCACTCTTTATGATAAGTACAGGTTGAATTAGAATCGAGAAAGGCATGGTGTAGAGTATGGAACAGTATAAGGAAGAGTTTATCAAGTTTATGGTGGACAGCAAGGTGCTGAAATTCGGTGATTTTACTTTGAAGAGTGGCCGGAAATCCCCTTTCTTTATGAATGCAGGCGGATATGTGACCGGTTCTCAGCTTCGCAGACTTGGCGAGTTTTACGCGAAAGCAATTCACGATAAATATGGTGATGACTTCGATGTTCTGTTCGGACCTGCTTATAAGGGAATTCCCATCAGCGTTGTCACAGCAGTTGCGTTCAGCGATTTATACGGCAAAGAAATCCGTTACTGCTCCGACAGAAAAGAAGAGAAGGACCATGGTGCAGATAAAGGAAGCTTTTTAGGAAGTAAGCTTCAGGATGGAGACAGGGTGGTTATGATTGAAGACGTGACTACCTCCGGTAAATCCATGGAAGAGACCGTACCCAAGGTAAGAGGTGCTGCCAATGTTGAAATCATTGGACTTATGGTATCCTTGAATCGTATGGAGAAGGGTACCGGTGAAAAGAGTGCATTGGACGAGATCAAAGAAAAATACGGCTTTGATGCAAATGCAATTGTTACAATGGAAGAAGTGACTGAATTTTTGTACAACAAGCCTTACAACGGTGAAATTTACATCGATGACACATTAAAGGCAGCAATCGACGCATACTACGAACAGTATGGAGCAAAATAAGTCAGGTGCCAAGGCACATCACATGGAAGGTTGTTTATTGGAACGGGTGTGATGACATATGACGCAAAAGGCAGGTTCTGAGCCGGGCGTGAAGGTTCATCACACAGAAAGCAGGTATGGAAGATGAGTGAGAAAACATATAAAACAATGGGTGGAAGCGGTGCACTGAATATAGTGGTAGGAACTGTTTCCATTGTAACAGGTATTGCCTGTGGCGTACTGTTGATTATCAGTGGCGCGAAGCTTTTGGCAGAGCGTTCCAAAATGATTATTTAGGATAAGGATATAGAAAATAACGGATGAAGGCGTTCTCGAGAGAGTGCGCCTTTGTTCCTTCATAGGAAATACAATATCACTTCCCATGAAGGAATAAAGGAGATATTCTATTGTTCGTACCGTGTGGGAAATGGGCAGGTAGATTATGAAAAGAAAAAACGGGTATATTTTTACCAACAAAGTACATTCAAATACCGGAATTATGTCAACTGTATTGGGCGGTTTGACCATTGGTTCCAATCTATATGCCATTATGACAAGTTATGCACTGGCAGGAGAAGTACCGGTAAGCTTTGGAACCGCTCTGGCTTTTACAGCAGTATTGGCTATTGCAGGCCTGGTTCTCGGGATTGTTTCCAGAACCGAAAGGAATAAGTTTTACTTTTTCTCCTATTTGGGAATCGGATCGAATGTGATCAGTCTGGCGTTGACCAGTACAATATTGTATGCGGGAGCGTATTTATAGAGGGATGAGAATTCCGGAATAAACAAATGCGCAAGATAACGTTAACAGGCCAAATAACTGCAGCATGAAGCATAACTGTAGCATGCAAAAATGTAATACGCTGAGGTGTTATTGAAGGATGTGGCTGAAGAATGAAAGTGGGAAAGGTATCTATATGGAAGAATTATATCAGGAAAGAATGGAATTGGCAGTTGCCAGAATACAGGAAATCCGGGAGGAACTAACCCGGCGGATAGAAACTTTGAAAGTGAAGAAGAGTGCTGATCCGTTGGAACCAAAGCCGGGTGATGACCTATCAGAGTCAAAGCAAGCGGTTGCATCGGAAGCGGAGTACCTTTCTTTTTTCGAAAGTGCCGCAAGGTTTCTGGTGCTGATGATGGAACAGTGGGATTTCGTGAGTACCGGAGCTATCAGAACGGCTTCTCTGGAAGAACTGCAGAAGCGAAATGAGCAGGTATATTATGATGTGTTACCGGCTCAGTATGAAAAGAGTTATGTAAACCCTGATGTGGCAGCCGATATCTTCGGTCAGGAGATGGGAAAAGTGCTCTGCGTTCTGATGGCAGAACTGAGAGGCATGATCGGATGCGTATATGAAGGAGATGCGGAGGGGACTCTGATTCGATTGGAGCTTTTCCTGGAATGTTATCAGTCTTACTGTTCCGAACCAAGCGGCTTTCGCCCCTCCTGTGTCAGAGATATTCTTTACTGGTATGTGAGCGACTATTCAGAGACCAGAATGGAACTTCGGATTAAGACACAAGTGGATCCCTCCTATGATTTCGCGCAGAAGATTATTATGGAGAGTGATTTGAAGGATCCCCGGTTTCTGTACCTGTATGGTGAGTATGTAAGCCCTGCTGCGCTGCGTACTTTGGCTTTCTTGAACGAACAGCCGCCGGAACGGTTGGAACTGATGGCCAAAACCTTCACAGAAGGATACAGAATCGGGTTCGCCACAACAGGCAGAGATATCAGTATCAAAAACAGCGTCAATATTCGGTATGCATTGGGCTTTGAACCGATGATCCGCATTGCCATTCGGAATTTTGAGGAAATTGGACTGGCAACCACCATGTATCGGGCAGGCTCCAGTCTGTTCTATGGGCACAGTGTGGATAAGAACGGTTTCTTTGGAAGCAATCCGAACAAACAGTTTGATTTTGACCACAGGGAAGACTTGGCACTTTTGTTAGATGGACAGTTGGTGAACCGTAAGCTGGAATGTCTGAAAGCCGGCTATGAGAGTTACAAAGCTATGGCCAAGACCTTTGGCGGTCCTGCCGTGCAGGAAATATTCGGAGAAGAAGATTTTGAACCGGTGACAAAACAGACAGCACCTGCCTATTCCAAAGAACAGCAGAAACTGTGCGTTGAATATGCATCCAAGGCAGGACAGATCACCAATACCTATATTCCGGGGGAGGAGAGAAGTTTTACCATCATTGCTTTTCCTGTGCCGGAGATTGGAGAACAGTTCGAAGCTATTTTTGATGAGACCATCACCATCAACACCCTGGATTACACCCTGTATCAGGGTATCCAGCAGAAAATCATCGATGCACTGGATCAGGGAACGGATGTGATTGTAAAAGGCTGCGGAGAGAACCGCACCAATCTGAATATTCATCTTCATGAGCTAAACAATCCGGATAAGGAGAC
>CALZKI010000153.1 GCA_945787995.1 uncultured Lachnospiraceae bacterium
CCTTCAGATACGCTTCGAATTCTTCCTCCGTATATCCCAACATCTCCGAAATTCCTTTCGTCACCATGATGGGCGTCAACTGATACTTCTCGTCAACCAGATACACAATATAGCTCCCCATAAGGTTGGAAAGCCTTTGCTGAATGTCCTCTAACTTTACTTCCATAGCTATTCCCCACTTTATCTTTTGGAAATATGTTTTTGAATCAGATTTTGCAAAAAAGGCTACAAAATATTCTGAAAAAACATGTAATGCTATCTCTTACATCACAAATTGAACCACACAAAACGCAGCGTACACTGCAAGCAACGCAATTCCCTGTGCCCTGTACAGCTTCTTCTTCAGAAATGCCGGCAATGCCAAAAGGAGCATGACGCCAAACATAACCGGGATATCCAGCACCAGGGAAGCATTCTGCCCAAACAACATGGAACCCTGCGGAATATGAAAGGGTGAAAGGGTAACAGACACACCGCTTACCAATACCAGGTTGAACAGATTGGCTCCGATTATATTTCCCAGGGACAAGCTTCCGTGTCCTTTTGCAAGAGAGGTAATTGCAGTAACCAGCTCCGGCAGGGAGGTCCCCAGTGCCACAAAGGTCAACGCAATAACGGATTCAGGTACCCCCAGAGCCTGTGCAATCAGGGTTCCGTTGTCTACCAATAAATCCGCCCCAACTGCAATCAATGCCGCTCCAACCACCAACAGCAGAAGCTCTTTCCAAAGAGGAGACTCTTTTCCTTTCTCCCCGGA
Source organism: uncultured Lachnospiraceae bacterium (assembly GCA_945787995.1). Classification (GTDB taxonomy): domain Bacteria; phylum Bacillota; class Clostridia; order Lachnospirales; family Lachnospiraceae; genus Acetatifactor. The sequence continues at coordinate 758 of CALZKI010000153.1, forward strand.
GCCCGTTTCATTGATGTCTCCTGTCTGCCCATTTTTATCAGCCGGAGCCATTTTCATCTGTTTCACAGTCAGCACGATATATACCACAAAAATCGACAGTAATACGATGCCGATCCCTCTTGAGAAATAACCTGAGGCGTATGCAATCCCGGCATAAAACACTGCCGCGCCAAAGAAAAAGAACATTGGCAGCTTCAGGCTTCCGGCATCCACAGGTCCCGGTTTCACCGCAATGGTAATTGCCGCGATCAGAGCCGCATTACAGATAATGGAACCAATGGCGTTTCCATATGCGATCTCCCCATGTCCTGTCAATGCGGAAGTTGCCGACACCATAACCTCCGGCAATGTGGTACCGATGGATACCACCGTAGCTCCGATCAAAATCTCCGGCAAATGGAAGCGCTCCGCGATGCCGGTAGCACCGTCCACAAACCAGTCACCGCCTTTGATCAATAGAATCAGTCCAACAATAAATAATATCACAGCCTGTATCATTTCTTACTCCTTCTGTTACTATTTTACAATTTCCGACAGTGGTGCAATCCGAATGCCTTCCAGGGCAAACTTCTCACGGATACGTTCCACAAAAGCAAGTGCTTTCACACCGTCTCCATGGACACAGATGGAATCCACCTGAATCGGAATATCTTTTCCGGTAATAGCAGTCACTTTTCCCTCTTTTACCATACGAACTACTCTTGCAATGGCTTCTCCCTCATCTACAATCATAGCTCCTTCTTTTCTTCTGTTTACCAGCGAACCGTCTTCCTCATAGGCTCTGTCAGCAAACACCTCATTGGCAACCTTAAGACCCATGTCTTTTGCTGCGTGCACCAATTCTCCACCGGCAAGTGCCATGACGATCAGTTCCTTGTCAAAGTCATAAATTGCCTGACAGATTGCTTCCGCCAGTTTGTAATCCTTACCGGCCATGTTATACATTGCACCGTGAGGCTTTACATGCTGCAGCTTGGTTCCCTGGGACTTGCAAAAAGCATCCAACGCTCCAATCTGGTATGTGGTGTAAGCTTTTGCTTCCCCAGGTGTCACATCCATATTTCTTCTGCCAAATCCCATCAGATCGGGAAAGCCGGGATGAGCTCCCAGTCCGATTCCCGCTTCCTTGGCCATAGCCACTGTTTTCGCCATAACCAGGGGATCGGATGCATGATAGCCACAGGCAATGTTGGCAGAGGAAATCAGGGGGATCACCTGATCATCCATACCCAGTTTATAGTTACCAAAGCTTTCTCCAAGATCACAATTCAAATCTACCTGATACATTGTTTCGTCTCCATTTCCTATTTTAGTGGAAAAAAGGTGCATTTCCAACAAAATGCACCTTCTAAAATTTCGTCTACAAAAAATCCTCCATTTTTCGATTTTTCATAAAGCAAATTATACCATATTGAATTTTTTTATACAAGTTGCCTAATACCCGAATCCGCAGAACTATTACCGTAAATCACAGACAAATACTCTGAAAAGATATTAGGAAAATGCAGTAAACAGCAGGGTTCCGCCGGAAATCATGAGCAGTACGTAAACAAGCTTCAAAAAGGTCTTCTGATCAATCCTGTGATTGATCCTGTTTCCGATCCATATTGCTGCAAATACCGGAATCATGGAAAACCCGGTAAGTTTTAGCACATATCCTGTGTACATGCCCGAACGGAACATATTGAACATCAGATAGATGTTTAACACAGCCCATATGGAAGAAACTGTTGCCCGGAATTCCTTTTTGTCTTTCATGGCAGTGGTGGCATACAAGGCCAGAAAAGGCCCGCCGCTGGTAAACATCCCCTGCATCACGCCGGCAAACAGAAGTGCCACATAGTTCCATGGCTTCTTCAATTCTTTACTGTTGGTTCTAAGCAGTTTATCCAGACCGATCAACACCACAATGACACCATAAATGATCATCAATGCTTTGGTGGGCAATCTGTCGAACAGCCATACTCCCGGTATCATGCCGGCAATCATAAAGGCCAGCATGATACCTAATTGTTTTAAGTGAATGTACTTCAGGTTCTGGACTGTCACAATCATGGTCACAAACCACAAAATCATAGTGATCGCCGCTTTGGCGTTTCCCACGCCTACCAGTGCCATGGATGGCGGAATCGCAATGGGACCGCCGGCAAACCCGGTGATCGCCTGAATGATGTTGGCCACTACCTGAATCAGTACAAATAATAATTCTCTCATAGGTTATGTCTTACAGGCAAAACATGTTATGTATTATGCTGCAGGATGAAGCAGATTATTCAAGCTTGTTGCAAATGCAGTCATGTTACGTGCTGCAATAACAAGGAATAATACGATAACCAGCACTACCAGTACGTTAAACCATGTTTTGTTGGTATATTCCTTCATAATCTTCTTATCGTTTGCAACGATCAACAGCAGAATACCTGTGATAGGCAGCAGGAATGCGTTAGCAGCCTGTGCGAACAGAATAATCTGTGTAGGGGATGCACCCAGTGTGCAAACAGCAACGATACCGAAGCATACAACGATGATCCAGAAGATTTTGAACTTCTTATCCTGCAGATCTTCATTCCATCCCAGGATACCGGTACTTGCAAAAGCAGCTGCCAAAGGAGCTGTGATCGCAGAAGAAATACCTGCCGCAAACAGACCGATGCCAAAGAAAATGGTTGCCCAGGAGCCAAGCAATGGTTCCAGAGACTGGGCCATTTCACCACCGGATGTAATCTTTGTACCGGTTACATTCATGGTTGCACCCGCACAGATGATGATAGCCATGGAAATCAGTCCGCCAAGACCGATGGAAATGATGGAGTCAAGTCTGGAGTTTGCAAGACCTTCTGCCACGTCATCGTCTGCAGACCATTTCTTTGCTGCGGAAGAAGCATGCAGATAAATGTTGTAAGGCACTACTGTGGTTCCCATCAAAGCTGCTATCGTCATCCAGCTGGATCCGTCAGGAACCTGGAAACCAAATAAGCCTTTGAAAACTGCACCCCAGTTAGGTTTTGCAGCAAACGCTGTGATGAAGAATACTACACCCATGATTACTACAAGTGCTGTCAGGATTTTCTCGATATACTTGTAGCTGCCGGACCACAAAAGTACAAAAGCAGCGATACCGATAATCAACGCAAGAATAATTTTTGCTGTCTGGTTGCCCAGTGCAGGAATCGCGGACTGAACACCAAGTACAGAACCGGAAATGTTACCGGTTTCGTATGCGATGTTACCGATAAACACAGCGGAAATAACCAAAATTGCCAGCAGGATTCTTGCAGGTTTGCTCTGGAATTTCTCACGAAGTGCCTGACCAAGACCCATTTTAGATACAATACCAAGTCTTGCTGCCATAGACTGCATGATAATAACAGAGATAACGGATAAAAGCATTGCCCACAGCAATGTGTATCCATAGTTCGCTCCGGATGTGGAACAGCTTGTTACGGTACCGGGACCGATAAACGCAGCTGCAACAAGGGCACCGGGACCAATGTTCTTAAGTCTGGTTTTGAGATTGTTCATACTTTTCCCTCTTTTCTT
>CALZKI010000154.1 GCA_945787995.1 uncultured Lachnospiraceae bacterium
ATAAACCGGATTTCTGGTATATGCATATACGCCGTCTGTGATCAATCTGTTTTCTTCAACATTTTGAAATAATTTTGATTTATACTTTGCGCTTAAATCAAGATAAAATCCAAATATGATCAATATGATTCCTACTACCAAAAAAGGAATCTTTAAAATGTCAAAACTGGCAAAACTCACATCAAATACGAAGAGCCACTGGCTCTTCTTACTTCAATATTCGCATAATATCGTTATACATAACCACGACCATAAGGATCATGAATGCGATAAGGCCGGCCATATGAACCAGGCCTTCCTTCTCCGGTGGTACAGGTTTGCCCCGCACCACTTCCACAAACTGGAACACCAGTCTTCCGCCGTCTAAAGCAGGAAGCGGAAGCAGGTTCATAATGCCCAGGTTTACCGAGAGTAAGGTCATCAGGTTTAACATGGTCAGAATGACGCTGGAAAGACCATATGGTTTGACTTCTTCGTAGGTATCTCCCACAAATTCAGCCATACCCACAGGACCTGACAATGCATCTACACCGACTTTACCGGTAATCAGCATCCCCAACGACTTGATGGTATATCGCACCCAATATTGCACTTCATACAGGCTATACCGGAAGGTCTGTAAAAAATTACAGTCAATATAGGTTCCGCCGGCGAATCCCATATAATATCTTTGATCCTGTTCGTCATATTTGGGATACAAAGTGACATCATATTCTTTACCGTCTCTGGCATAAGTCACTTCCATGGGAGTGCCATCCATATTCAGCACAGAGTTCAAACTCACTTCCCGATACAGATGGATTTTCATGCCGTCAATTCTGACAATCTTATCTCCCGGTTGCATGCCTACTTCTTCTGCCGCAGAGTTTTCCATGACTTCATGGATTTCCGGTAAATCTGTTCCGGAAAAGCTTACCACGATCAATGCGCACACAAATGCAACGATAAAATTGAAAAAAGGGCCGGCAAACAAAGTTGCAATACGGCTCCACACAGAAACCGATTGAAACAGGTGTGGATCCTCCACCCCATTTTCTGCCTCCACGCCATCTTCGCCGTCAAACACGCAGGCACCGCCGAAAGGCAGCATGCGAATGCTGTAATCCGTATCTCCTTTGTGGATTTTGCAGAGTACAGGTCCCATACCGATACAGAACTCTTTGACACGAATGCCACTCTTTTTTCCTATCAAAAAATGTCCAAGCTCATGGGAAATCACTAAGATTCCGAACATAAGCATGAAAATCAAAATCGAAATTACCACCTGTCGATCACCTTTCTTACCTGTTCATAGGTTTCCGCTTCCGTCTGCAGGATCTGTTCCACAGTCGGATTCTCAATTACCCGGTGTGCCTCCATACAAGCCCTGATCAAATCGGGTATCTGTACAAAGCGAATTCTCTCCTCCAGAAGAAGAGCAACCGCCTTCTCATTTGCAGCGTTAAATACCGTAGGAAGGCTTCCACCTGTTCGTGCAGCCTGATATGCCAGGGCAAGCCCCTGGAAAGTGTCCATATCCGGAGCTTCAAAGGTTAACTGCCCTAAAGCAAAGAAATCCACCCGTTTTCCCGCCATTGGTCTTCTGTCCGGATAGAACAGTGCATACTGAATGGGAAGCTTCATATCCGGTGTCCCAAGCTGGGCCATAATACCGCCATCTGTATACTGTACGGCAGAGTGAATGATACTCTGTGGGTGAATGACCACCTGAATCTGATCCAGGGAAACATCAAAAAGCCATCTGGCCTCCATGACCTCCAGGCCTTTATTCACCAGAGAAGCAGAGTCAATGGTCACCTTTTTGCCCATGGACCAGTTGGGGTGCTTTAGTGCATCTGCAACAGACATATTCTCTAAATCCGCCCTTGTTTTTCCACGGAAAGGACCACCCGATGCGGTGAGTAGGATCTTCTCCAATCGTTCTCTGTTTTCTCCGTTTAAGGACTGGAAAATAGCACTATGTTCACTGTCTACCGGGAGAATGGACACCCCCCGCTCCTTTGCCAAAGGCATAATAATGTGTCCGGCAGTCACCAGGGTCTCCTTGTTGGCCAAGGCAATATCCTTGCCTGCCCTGATTGCCGCAATCGTGGGCTGAATACCTATCATACCCACAATGGCAGTCACAAGAATTTCTGCAGGTTCATGGGAAGCCACCTGCAGCAAACCATCCATGCCGGATACCACCTGCACCTGCATGTCACTGACCCGTGTTCTGAAATCAGCAGCATCCTTTTCATCCCATACTGCTACCAGAGAAGGTTTGAATTCACGAACCTGTTCTTCTAACAGCCTTACATTTCTTCCGGCAGCAAGCGCAGTTACCTGCAAATCCGGATTATTTCTGACAATCTCCAAGGTCTGTGTTCCAATGGAACCGGTAGAACCTAAAATCGCTATTTTTTTCATTTTTCTAACATAGCCTCACTATAATCATTTGCAATAAATATTCAGAGCCATACAAATATATTTTACAATCACTCATCATGCTTGCATGAATGGAGGATATTATGAATATTTATATGGCGTAGTATTTTCTTATGCAATCAACCCAGCAAACAGGATGCCAGGAAATAAACAATCGGGGCGGTTATGATAACACTGTCAAAACGGTCCAGAATTCCTCCATGACCGGGAATCAGGGTTCCATAGTCCTTGATCTCGTAATTCCGCTTAATGGCCGATGCCGACAGATCGCCCACCTGGGAAATCACAGCTCCCACAGCTCCCACTACTGCCATCACCCATATCACATTTGGGTCATCCACAACTTTCATCTCCATCAGCATTCCGAACGCAGCTCCCACAAAGGCAGAACCTACGATTCCTCCAATACCACCTTCCACCGATTTCTTCGGACTCAGAACCGGAGCCATTTTATGCTTACCAAACAGCATGCCCACCGCGTAGGCGCATGTATCGCAGACCCAGGAGCAGATGAAAACCATCCATACAATATAGTGCCCGTTTGGAAGGATACGGATCAGGTATATAAAGGAAAGCATGATAGGTGCATAGATATAACCAAACAGACTTTTCATTACCTGATCTGCATGAAATTTGGGAAAAAGAAACACATATACAAGCAACAACAAGATAAGTGTGGCAACAATACAGGGCAACAGCACCTTCACATCACCTATCACAAATAGTGTTCCATAATAAATCAGAATCATTCCATACACCGGCACTTCCAGTGCATTATATTTTTTTCCTTCTTCGTGTACCTTCAGAGCTCTGCAAAGCTCGAAATACCCTATCACGGAAATCAAAGCCAGGATGCCCAGTAGAATAGGGCCTCCGCTTAACAGTGCAACTAGCGTCACAAGGACAATAACAATTGCACTGGCTACTCTGGTCTTTAACATTTGAACAATCCTTTCCGGCATAAGCCGCTCATGTATATTCTAACAAATGACTTCCTTTGAAAAACATACCGTTCTTTCGAAATCCTATGGTTCCTTAACCAACCCAAATCTTCTGTCTCTTTTAGTATATGCTTCCACAGCTTTTCTCAATTCTTCCCCATCGAATTCCGGCCATGGAACCTCTGTAAAATAGAATTCCGTATAGGCTAACTGCCATAACAGGAAGTTGGAAATGCGAAGCTCGTTACAGGTACGGATCATGAGATCAGGATCCGGAATGCCTTCTGTATCCAATGCATTACCGATCATTTCTTCCGTAATATCATCCGCTTTCAAGGTGCCTTCTTCTACCCGTCTGGCCAGCCCGGCTACCGCACGCCTGATCTCATCTCGGCCGCCGTAGTTTAATGCCACCTGGAAGTGCAGTCCATCATAATCCTTTGTGGCTTCCTCCAACTGGGCGATTCTACGCTGCATATCCTCAGAAAGCCCTGTTTTGTCGCCGATCACTTTGACACACATATTATTCTTTTTTGCAGTCTTTAAGCAATTGGACATATAGGTTCCAAGGAGCTTCATCAGTGCATCCACTTCATCCTTGGGGCGGTTCCAGTTTTCTGTGGAAAAGGCATATACGGTGAGATATTCAATTCCCATATCATAAGCGGCCTGACATACCACTTCAACCATTTTTGCCCCCTGCACATGGCCATAATTTCGAGGCATTCCCTTACTTTTTGCCCAACGTCCGTTACCATCCATGATAATGGCAACATGACGAGGTATTTTTAATTGTCCTTCCATATCTGTCCAATAAATCTATTCCCACTAAAGGAACAAATCTTCCTTTCTCATATTCAATAACGCCTCGGCGTTATTGACGGCGAGATGCGCGTCGCACTTTTGTGC
>CALZKI010000155.1 GCA_945787995.1 uncultured Lachnospiraceae bacterium
ACTATCTTGAATTTGAATATTTTATATACTACAATGTGATATATCGCTACAGCGATATATCACATTGCTTTAGGGGGTAAAATGAAAATCAATATATATCATGGTTCTGAAAAAGTAATATCTGTACCACAATTTGGATATGGCAGTAATTCAAACGATTATGGAAGAGGGTTCTATTGTACAGAGAATCTCGAATTGGCAAAAGAATGGGCTTGTAAAAAGAACCAAAATGGGTTTGCAAACTGCTATTCATTGGAGATGGATGGTCTTGCAGTTTGTAATCTAAATCAAGAGCCATATCATATACTCAATTGGCTTGCTGTTCTGACTAAGTATCGTAGCTATTGGCAAAAAGCAAGTATAGCGGAAGATGCAAAAGCATATCTACAGGATAATTTTTATGTGGATGTATCCAAGTATGACATAATAATAGGATATAGAGCGGATGATTCTTATTTTTCGTTTGTCCAGGATTTTATCATGGGGACAATCTCCTTGGAAAAACTTAGTCGCGCCATGCGGTTGGGGAAATTGGGAGAGCAGATTGTGCTAAAAAGTGAAAAGGCTTTTTCACAAATAGAATATTTGAACAGTGAGGCGGCGTTTGCTCAAATCTATTATGCGAAAAAGGCGGAAAGGGACATAAAGGCCAGGAGAGAATATGCACTGGAGAAAAGTGACCATTCAAGACTGGAGGAAACATATATTTTGGATCTGATGAGAGGCAGGGTGAATATGAATGAATTACGCTTATGATGAACTATACGTGCGTTCGGCTCAGAACATCATGGGAGATATGTTGGATTTCTCTGTAAATACATTGAATTTTCCACTGACAGATTTCTATACGTATTTTCTTATCAGTAACATTTCCCGACAGTTTGGAATTGGAAATCCTACTTATGTTGCGGGTATGAATGGTTGTGAAGTGGCCAGGCAGGTGCTTGATGAGTGCGGTGTCAAATATCCGAATATGAAAGACATCATGTACGTGGATAAAAGTGAAGAGTATTGGATTGGATGGTCTCTGGCATATTATCAGTGGAAAGTTAACAAATCCTTTGACTCCATAAATGAATGTGTGCCAATAGAAACCATGCGGGGTATGTATAGAACACTCCATGAAGCCGATATTTCGACCTTTGTTGATGTTATAGATGAAAAATGTAATAAAATGCAAAGCGAAAACGCAATTAAAAGATTCAGAGCTTATGCCCAATTGTCCCAAAGTCAGCTGGCTCAAAAATCCGGTGTTGCACTCAGACAAATACAAATGTTTGAACAGGGTCATCGGGACATACACAAGACCCAGGGTGAAACATTGATGCAACTGGCACAGGCGTTGCATTGCAGAATGGAGGATCTGCTTTAATCCATGTTGGCGACACGTTTCTTATCACTTTGACTCTTGTACGAGAAAGTGATTATCGTTACAATAAAATGTAGTATAGGATTTAGTTCACATTATAGAATGCATATTTAGGAGGCGACCGGAACATGATTAACAGACTGATCAATGAGTTAGTACAATATGGAGTGAGAACAAAGCTTGTGGACAATGAGGACAGAGTATATGTCACCAATCGCCTGTTGGAACTGTTTGGACAGATGGAGTTTACTGAGGAAGCAGTTTTGGAGGAAAGACCGCTTGCCAACATTCTGGGAGACATGTGCACATTTGCCTACGAAAACGGAATCATAGAGGATGATACGGTTACTACCACAGATTTGTTTGATACGAAGATCATGGGCCTGCTTACGCCGCCGCCATCTGTAGTGAGAAGCAAATTCCGTGAACTATGCACGGAGAATAGCAAATGGGCGACAGATTATTACTATGCGTTCAGCAAAAATACCAATTATATTCGGACAGATCGCATAGCAAAGGATGAAAAATGGATCACAAACACGGAGTATGGCCCTATTGATATTACCATCAATCTTTCCAAACCGGAGAAAGATCCAAGAGATATCGCAAAAGCCGGTGCGGCGAAGAAATCAGGATACCCAAGTTGCCTTTTATGTATGGAAAATGAAGGATATGCGGGACATGTTTCCCACCCTGCCAGACAGAACCACAGAATTATTCCGATTCAGTTGGATGGAGAAGACTATTTCCTGCAGTATTCGCCCTATGTATATTACAACGAGCACTGCATTATTTTTAACAAAAAACATACGCCTATGAAAATCGATCGGGCCGTATTTAAGAAAATATTGGAGTTTGTAAAACAATTTCCCCACTATACGGCAGGTTCCAACGCTGATCTTCCGATTGTGGGAGGTTCTATCTTAAGCCATGATCATTTTCAGGGTGGGGGCTATGTATTTGCTATGGCAAAAGCACCTTATGACAGAACCTTCACGCTTCCCGGTTATGAAGATTTGCATGCCGGTATCGTGAAATGGCCGATGTCTGTGATTCGTTTACAGGGAACAGACATTGACAGAATGGTAGAGGCTGCCGATTACATTTTGAAATCCTGGCGTGCCTATACGGATGAGGAGGCATTTATTTTCAGTGAGACGGAGGGTGTCCCTCATAATACGATTACGCCGATTGCCAGGATGCATGAAGATCTGTATGAACTTGATCTGGTGCTGAGAAATAATATCACCACAGAGGAATGTCCCTGGGGAGTATATCATCCGTCGGCTGATTTGCATCATATCAAAAAGGAAAATATCGGCTTGATTGAGGTGATGGGGCTGGCTGTTCTTCCGGCAAGATTGAAAAAAGAGATGGCTCATCTGGAGGAGGCTGTTTTGCAGAACAGAAATCTCCGCGAAGACCAAGAACTTGCAAAGCACGCTGATTGGGTAGAGGAATGGATTGACAAGTACGAGGTGAATGAAAATAACATCCATACAATCGTTCAGGATGAGATCAGCAAAGTATTTGTAAAGGTTTTGGAATGCGCGGGAGTATATAAGAGAACCGAAGAGGGACAGAAGGCTTTTGACAGATTCATCGGTACTCTGTAAATTCGATAAAGGGTAAACAGCAGTTGTCCTTCGTAACATCTGGTGAAAGAATTGACGATACGGGAGAGAGATATATGCTAAAAGAATTATTACCGAAGTACTATTTTGACCAAAATTACAATTGTGCAGAAGCAATTCTCAGAGCTGCCAATGAGTATTATAATCTGGGACTTCATGAAAGAGACATGATCATGGTTGGTGCATATGGTGCAGGAATCCAGTCAGGAACTACATGTGGCGCGGTTCTTGCAGTGGCAGCGGTCCTTTCCTTGAAATATGTGGAAGCAAAAGCACACGAAAGTAAAGACATTAGAGCCGTAGTACAGAAGATGATGCGCAAGTTCAATGAGAAGTATGGTTCTATTTTATGCAAAGACATCAAACCTCAGTCTTTTAAGCCGGAATATCGATGCCGGATGACGATTGAGGCAGCTTGTGACATCTTGGAAGAAACCATTGCAGAGTACGAGGCTGAGAGATTATAATTTTCGTACTCCAAAAGAGCATGGAACTTCTTTGTTGATTCCGTCTATGCTACTAAGACAAGGGTTATAGAACATGCAACAATTCCTCTATTTCCCCCAGATTATTAATTTCATAATCCGGAATAATGCTTGTTGCAGATTTTTGATGCGGGTTGAACCAGATCGTGGTGATGCCCGCATTTTTTCCGCCCAGAATATCTGAAGTAAGGCTGTCACCCACAATGACTGCCTGTGCAGGATCAAAATCACTGATCTGTGCAAAGCATGCATCGAAAAACTCTTTTGCAGGTTTGTCTACGCCCAGAGCACCGGAAATAAAGATATGGTCAAACAGGGGCACAATGGTGGAACTGTTCAGCCGGCTCATGGCAACTTCGTAGACACCGTTGGAAACCAGATGTAGACGATAGGCACCATGTAATGCTCTTAACATTTCCTCCGCACCTTCTATAAAATAGTGCCCAATGGACAGTCTGTTTTCATAAAAGGCAGCTACTTCCTCGGGTTTTGCAGTATGCATCAAAGCATCCAGAAAGAGCTTGAAACGTCTGATCTTTACTTCGTTCTTGGTAAGCAGCTTTTTCTCCAGCAATTCCCATTGGGACTGGTTAATGACACTATACAGGTGGATTACATCTTGTGTAGGCTCGATACCATAGTGTTCCAGCGTGGTTTTCATGGCTATTGCTTCTGCCTTCTTGAAGTCGAAAATCGTATCATCCAAATCAAAAAAAATGTCTTTCATGTTGACCCTCCGGAATCATCATACCACAGGGACACTAAAAAA
>CALZKI010000156.1 GCA_945787995.1 uncultured Lachnospiraceae bacterium
GATACCCTTGCTGATTCCAAAGCAGTTTACGAATTTAAGAAAACTTTCTTGGATTCCAAAGCCGGTAAAATCGGTCAGCTTATGAAAGAAATGAAAAACATCCCGCCGGAAAGCCGTGCAGACTTCGGTAAGGGCGTGAATGAATTGAAAATGTGGGCAAATACCCGTTTTGAAGAAATCGACAAAGTACTCAAAGAAAAAGAGGCAAAGCTTCGTTACGAGAGTGAGAAAATAGATGTTACCATGCCCTCTGTGAAACGTGCAACCGGTAAACTGCATCCTGTAACACAGGTCAGAAACCAGCTGATTGACATCTTTGCATCCATGGGATTTGATGTATTTGAAGGCACAGAAATCGAGACAGATTTCTACAACTTTACGGCACTGAATACCCCGGATGATCATCCTGCCCGGGATATGCAGGATACCTTTTATCTGTCTCCCGAGTTCCTGCTTCGTACACAGACAAGTGCAGGACAGATTCATGTTATGGAGAAGAAACAGCCACCAATCAAGATTTTGTCTCCCGGTAAAGTATTCCGTTCCGATGATGATGCAACACATTCTCCCATGTTTACACAGATGGAAGGTCTTGTTGTAGATAAAGGTATTTCCCTTTCCGATCTGAAAGGCATGCTGGAGGTTCTGGTACAGCGTATTTTCGGTGAAGGAACCACAACAAGACTGCGTCCTTCTTACTTCCCTTTCACAGAACCTTCTGTAGAAGTAGACGTAAGCTGCTTTGAGTGTAAAGGAAAAGGCTGCAAGCTCTGCAAAGGTACCGGTTGGATTGAGGTACTTGGTGCAGGTGTTGTAAATAAAAAAGTACTTGAAAACTGTAACATCGATTCTGAAGTTTATGGCGGATTTGCATTTGGTATCGGTATCGAGCGTCTGGCAATGCTGAAATACGGCATGAACAATATCAAACTCTTATACGAATCAGACCTTCGTGTATTAGAGCAGATTGATGACTAAGAAAAGGATCGGAGGTTAAGAAAATGTTAGTACCCTTAAGTTGGTTAAAAGATTATGTAGATATTGACGTAACTCCTCAGGAATTGGAAGACAAGCTTTTCTCCTGCGGATTTGAAGTAGAAGAAATGTATGAAGTCGGAAAGGATATTTCCGGCGTGGTAGTAGGTCTTGTAGAAGAATGCGAACCTATTCCCGAAACCCATCTTCATGTATGTAAAGTAAATGTCGGCACCGGCGAACTGTTACAGATCTGTTGTGGTGCTGATAATGTACATGCAGGTGGAAAATACCCGGTTGCTCTGGTTGGTGCACAGGTTTACGCAACAGCCAAAGACCATGTCACCATCGAAGGTGTGATGACGATTAAGAAAGGTAAACTGAGAGGTTATGAATCCCAGGGTATGCTTTGTTCCGGCACAGAGCTTGGTCTGAACGAGGATATGTATCCGGGTGCAGGCTACAACGGTCTGCTTGTAATGCCCCAGGATGCAGAACCCGGTGCAGATGTGAAAGCAATCACCGGTCTTGATGATTACATGTTTGACATCAGTATTACAGCAAACAGACCTGATTGCCAGAGCATTTTCGGTATGGCAAGAGAAGTGGCAGCAGTCCTTGGCAAAAAAGTGAAAATGCCTGCTCTGGATTACACAGAAAACGGCACTGCGAAAGAAAGCTTTTCTGTAAAAGTAGAAGCGAAGGATCTTTGCCCAAGATATATTGCTCACTATGTATCCGATGTTACAATCGGTGAATCTCCGGCCTGGATGAAGAGAAGACTTGCTTTGGTAGGTATCAATGCTATCTCCAATATCGTAGATATCACAAACTACATCCTAAAAGAGCTTGGTCAGCCAATGCATGCTTTCGACCATGAGTATTTGGAAGGTAACAGCATTACTGTAAGACGTGCCGGTAATGGTGAGAAGATTGTGACTCTGGATGAAAAAGAATTTGAACTGAACGACTCCAACCTGGTGATCTGCGACGGTGCAAAACCGGTTGCACTTGCCGGTATCATGGGAGGTCTGAACTCCGAAATTCGTGAAACAACAAACGGTGTGGTATTTGAGGCAGCTAAATTTGCCAGAGACAACATCAGAAAGAGCTCCCGCGCTCTTGGCCAGTCTTCCGACTCCAGTGCAAGATATGCCAAAGGTGTTGATGAATATGCAACAGTCATGGCAATGAAACGTGCCCTTCATTTAGTAGAAGAACTTGGTTGTGGTAAAGTAACTTCCACTCATGTAGAAGACAATACCGGCAACAGCTTAGAGCCTACTGAAATGAAAGCAAGTATCAAGAAGATCAATGGTGTCCTGGGTATTGAAGTTCCTACAGAGGAAATTGAAAGAATTCTTACCAATTTGTGCTTCCAGCCTGTGATAAATGGTGATGAACTGACCATTCAGATTCCAGCCTATCGTGAAGATATGGAATCCTATCCGGATATTGCTGAAGAAGTCATCAGAATGTACGGCTACGATCACGTAACGCCTACTTTCCTGGATTCCGCTGCAGTTACTGCCGGCGGACTGAATACAAAACAGAAGGCTGAATTGAAACTGAAAAAGGCACTTTGTGCACAGGGGGCATGTGAAGGTATTCATTATTCCTTCTTCTCACCTTCTGATTTGGACTTACTTGGTCTTCCTGCAGACGCAAAAGAGCGTCATGCCATCAGACTGATCAACCCTATCAACGAAGATCTGTCACTTATGAGAACAACACTTGCGCCCCAGATGATTCACGCAATGGCACGTAACCAGAAACGTGGCCGCCTGGAAGGCCGTATCTTTGAAATGGGCAATATTTTTGTGCCTGATAAACTTCCTTTGGAAGAGTATCCGGACGAAAGAAATACACTTTGTGTGGGACTCTTCGGAAAAGAAGAAAGCTTCTTCACTTTGAAGGGATTTGCTGAGGTAGTTGCTGAAACCTTTGATCTGCAGTTTACATTCGAACCTGCGCAGAAGCCTTTCCTACATCCATATCAGACAGCTGCAATCTTCTGTGATGGTGAAGAGATCGGTTATCTTGGTAAGGTTACATACGAGATTCAGAAGGAAGAGGACATGCGTGAGAGCGCTTATGTGATGGAAATCGACCTTGTGAAGTTGGAGCAGTACTATGGCAACGTGCCAAAATACAATCCGCTTCCCAAATATGCGGAAGAAACAAGAGACCTGGCACTTGTTATGGGCAAAGATATTACCTGCGGTCAGGTAGAGAAAATCATGAGAGCTGCCTGTGCATATGTCAAGAACGTAACTCTTTTCGATGTATATGAGGGCAAGCAGATTGGTGAAGACAAGAAATCCATGGCATTCTCCCTTCTTTTCACCCCGAAGGATGAAGAATTTACAACAGAGTCTGTAGACGGATTCGTTAAAAAGATTCTGAAGAATCTGAAGAAGGAACTGGATATTGAAATCAGATCCTAAGATGAGAATAGCGACATTAGATGGACACTTGATAAGGAGCAGATCATTGGGATTTGCTCCTTTTGTGAAAGGAAATAAGGATGTACGAAGAATTAACGATTCAGGCAAAAAAAGTTGCTGAAGAAATTCTGGAAGTATCAAACCTGAAAAAAGGGCAGATACTTGTAGTAGGATGCTCTACCAGCGAAATTTGTGGTGACAAGATCGGAACCAATTCCAGCCCGGAGGTTGCAAATGCAGTGTTTGAAGGAATCTATGAAGCCACTAAAGAGAAGGGCATTTTCATTGCTGCTCAATGCTGCGAACATTTGAACCGGGCTATCATTGTGGAAAGAGAAGCAGTTCCTTTCAGTGAAATAGTCAATGTTGTTCCCCAGCCGAAGGCAGGCGGTTCTTTTGCAACGGCTGCCTATGGCAGGTTTGAAGAACCGGTGGCAGTAGAAGAAATCAAAGCCGATGCAGGCATTGATATCGGAGGAACCTTGATTGGCATGCACCTTCGCAAGGTTGCCGTTCCCGTGCGTCTTGTGAATAATCGCATCGGCGAAGCAAGTGTGGCAGCAGCAAGAACACGACCCAAGTTTATTGGTGGTCAGAGAGCGTGCTATGATATGACCATGGCGTGACGGTCTATACCTGAAAAGTATTTTGAAGAAAACTCGCCCTTGCGAGTGCGAAAACAAGCCGGCAGGGTAGAAAGAAGAAAACGGGAAGAAAAGAAACTCAGCCCTGCGAGCATGAAAACAAGCCGGCAGGGTAGAAAGAAGAAGCCGGGAAGAAAAGAAACTCAGCCCTGCGAGCATGAAAACAGGCCGGCAGGGT
>CALZKI010000157.1 GCA_945787995.1 uncultured Lachnospiraceae bacterium
CAGAATTCCGCGACTTATATACACGCTAGAAAGCAAACAAACAAAAGCTTACTTAGTGCAGCGGTTCTCTGCAGAAGTAACAGCTGTATTTCATGCGGCTGCCAACCGGAATCAGGTTTTCTGCCGCACAGTAGGAGCAGCATACACAGAGCTTGCCGTTGGGTATAGGATCCCCATCATATAAGCGCTCTGCCGGTGTAAGTCCGCCCGACTTTTCTGCCAGGCGCTGGTTTTCCTGCCGTTTTTCTTTCGCATGTTCTATCTGGTCCTTTCTTGCCTTCTCCGCAAGATAGTCTGTAACAGATGTATTTTCACTGCTTTTTCCGGTTTCTGTGGCAGATGCTTTCGCGGATGGCCTGTTGGTACTGCCGGAACCTGTTGTAGATGCAGTTGCGTTTCTATGGCCGGTATACGGATCCGATGCACCGTTTCTCACTTCAGGTTGTGTTGTATTCTGAAATTTTCTTCCGCCATTGTTGCCTGTGCCGCGACTTTTCTTGATGATGGTCTTGATAAAAAACCATATAAAGACTACGTAGATAATTGATATAATACTTGACATTGGTAACCCTCCGTTCTTCTATTTGAACCATATCCCCAAAGTATCCTTAGCTGCTAAACTGTACCAGCAATAATTCCACCCCCAACACGTCTGTGATTTTGCCGGTCTTAAAGGCATAATCCGTTTTGGCACAATCCTCCAATGCCTGTAGCAGATATTCCTTCTGAAAGCGAGAGGCCTGATTCACATATTTACGTACAATCCAGGGACCCAATCCGGTATGGGAGGCGATGGTTTTGTCATCGTACCCTTTTCCCTTCATTGCCTTAACCTGATAGAGCAGGTTGAACTGTCGCACAATGAGTGCCAGAATTCTGGCAGGCGGAACCTTCAGTGCCAACAGGTCATAGTACAGATCCATGGCCTGTCGTTGCTTTTTCTCCGCCATGGCATTGATCATGTTAAAGACCTGATCGGCAATCTGTCTGGTGCAGATCGTCTCCACATCTCCCACCTCAATCACTTCCTTTTCCAGGCAATAACAGAACAGTTTTTCCAACTCCTTCTGCATATTGTCCATATCAGGTCCTGTCATCTCGATAAATACCTGCAGTGCCCGGTCTGAAATTTTCTTATTTTCCTGTGCCACCTTTTTCCAAATCCAGCGTCTTAAATCATCCTCCGAGGGATTATCAAACTCCACGCACAGCCCCGCCTTGTCTGCAGCCTTATAGGTTCTGGTTCTTTTGTTAATTTCCGATTCCACACATACCATAACCGTTGTATCACAGACCCCTTCCAGATAGTCTGCAAAGGTATCCTCACTGGTCTTGAACCAGCCTGTGTTTTCCACCACAATCACTCTTCTGTCAGCAAAAAAAGGTAAGGTTTCTGCCTGATCGATCACTTCTGTCACCGAAACATTTTTGCCCTCGTAGTAGGTATAGTTCATGGTGGTTTCTCCACCGGTCAACGCCTTCACCAGGTTGTCCCGATACTGCCTGCGAAGATAATCCTGCTTTCCATAGAGCAGATATACTTTATGAAATTGTCCTGTCTTAATATCACTTGCAATTCTCTGCATGGTATTCCTTCGCCAACTTGAATCTTAACTGTTCACTTTTTGCTCAATGCTTCCCAGCGGAAAGCTTATGCATCGAAACCAAATAACGCTTACAGATTGATTATAGCAAATATACATTCTATCGTCGAACTATTTTCCATTACCGGAACTCTCTTTTCGGAATTGTGTTCCTGCGCCTAAGACCTATATGTCTGTTTCAGACACGCTCTCGCTTAATGTTCCTCCAGGAAAGAACGAACCCATATTTTCCCTCTTCGAATAAACAATGTCACTGCTCCCCTTTCATCAGTCCGCAGGATGTTTATCCCCCATTTCTCCAAACGGTCTATGGTCTCCTGATGGGGATGGCCGTATCTGCCCTCCGGGGAGGAAGAAATCACTGCTATTTTCGGTTGTATCACCTGAAGCAGCCTGTCACCGGTAGAATTCTTGGAACCATGGTGGGCCACCTTCAGCAGCGTAACTCCATCGTTCGCCAAGTGCTTTTCCAGTTCCGTTGCAACCAGATATTCTCCTACTCCCTCCAGATCACCTGTAAAAAGGCCGGAGAAATCCCCATAGTTTAGCAGCATTGTCATGGAATTTTCATTGCCATCCACAGATTTTTCCCCCGGATATATGCACTCCAGCACAATGTCTCCTTTCCTGAAAACATCTCCTGCTTTGATTTCTTTCACTGCGATTCCATGTGCCTGTGCCAGAACAGATATTTCCTGTCTTTTTTCTCCTCCGTCATCTGTGGAAAGATAAATACACCCAATGGGAATGCCTTCCTCATCCGACAACTCCATCAATTCCAACACCCCGTTATAATGATCCTCATCCAAATGGGAAATGAATATGCCGTCCAGATGTCCGCATCCCTGTGACTTCAAAAAAGGAAGGATCCGGTATCCGCCTACTCCCTTTGCGGTAGAGCTTCCCCCGTCGATCAGCACATGATGGTTCCTATGATCCGTCACATAGATGCCATCTCCCTGCCCCACATCCAGGCAGGTTATCTGCATGCCGGTCTGCCAATTTCTGACCAGTGCTCCTATGCCGATGCACAAACACAGATAGCACCATACTTTGGGCATCTTTTTCCCTATCGTCAATACAATGACCAAGATAGTCAAATAGAGAAACACTTGATAAGCACTGGGTTTTCCAACAATCCACTGTTTCCCCGGCAGAGCAAGTGTGAAGCCTCCAGCCCCTGAGAAAAGAGCCAACAGCCAGCCCCCAAAGGTACCAAACACCTTGGCTCCGGAAAGAGAAAACAGGCCAAAAACCTGTATCAGAATACCGCACACAAGAAGTACTCCCACAAGCGGTATAACCAGAAGATTCAGAAGCAAAGAGTAGGGAGCAATCTGATAATAAAACACAGCTTGTATGGGGAAAGTACCAAAAAGAATGGCCATGCCGGAGGTTGCTTTTGCGGGGAACAGGTCTTGCAAGCCCGGTACGATCAGTGCCATGGAAAGCACTGCACCAAAGGATAGCAGAAAACCGCTGTGAAAAAGATACAAAGGCTGGCTTATCAGGAGCCAAAAGGCTGCCAGGGATAAGCCCGTCAGCATATCATACGTTCGCCCAAGAAGAAATGCACACATCTGCAGGGAAAACATCAAAACAGCACGGGCAGATGAAGGCCCCATGCCCACCATGAGACCATACAAAAAAACCACGCCAAAAGCCAGCGATCCACTTACCTGGAAGGGACACTGTATTTTGCGAAGTAGTTTGAAAATGGTCATACCAAACAGGGATATATGCAGGCCGGAAATGGCCAGAATATGAATGATTCCACTTTGCTGATAAAGACTCTTTATCTCCTGATCCAGAAGAGACTTCTCCCCCAAAAGCAGAGAACACATCAAAGAAGCATCTTCTTTTGGAAGAACCGAATAGAATAAAAGGGAGGCATATCGTTTCTTTTGATACAGGGTTTCTTTTAGCCACCACCACAGAGAGACCTGTGCCCCACCGGATGCACCTGCAGCTCCACCGGATGCACTTGCAGCTCCACCGGATGCACCTGCAGCCCCACGGCTCTTTGAGGAATCTTCATCCGTTGTTTCCCCAAGGCAGGAATTTGGATCCCCCCTAAGAACCCGGCAGGCATATACACTCCCACCGATACCCAGAATCTGATAGTATTGTTTGGCGTCAAACTGTCCCGGATTGGTAGCACTAGCGAAATTGCTGATTTTCCCCTGCAAAACAATGGTATTTCCCAATCCGATTTCCTGCCCCAGTTTCTCCTCAAAAGAAACCAGTTCTCCGATGGTATCACACTTTTGGTCCAAATAGCAAAGAAGCTTACAGGAAATGCTTTCCCGCCCGGGCAGCAATATACACTCATCCAGTTCAAGCACCAGAACGAACTGTTCTTTACTTACCTTATATTCTTTTCCCACAATGACTCCCTGCAGGGTAGCCTGATATTCAGGAAGTGCCTGGTTTTTGCTCCACCAGAGTGGCTGTATTTGTAAAAGTACATATAATATGGCTGTAAAAAAGGCACAGCACATAGTCAGTGGTCTGCGCATAACTCACTCCCTCCGGCCTCCTTTTGGAGCCCCGAAATGATATACGCAACTTCTCTCACCTTTCACTCCGAATCCTTATTTCAGAGTAAAATACACCATTCACACACTTTTTATTCC
>CALZKI010000158.1 GCA_945787995.1 uncultured Lachnospiraceae bacterium
CCTTAAACACTATCTCCAAATCCAGTGTTTAAGGGCTTTTAAGGGGTTGGGCTATTCAAAATAGTCAACAGCTCGTAGCGGAATCGAACCGCTGTTTTCGCCGTGAGAGGGCGACGTCTTGACCGCTTGACCAACGAGCCATGTGCTTGACACTTGACTATCATATCTGATTCTTTGTAAAAATGCAAGCACTTTTTTATTTTTTCATATATGCTTTCTCATATATATGATTATTGGTGATTTTTTGTAAAATAGTTTGGTTGTTCAAACGATTACCAAGCTGTATAATGTATGAAGCCAAAGGTCTCTACCATAATGTAGCATGATTATATTAGAACTCCCTTTTCGGCATTGCTTTCCTGCCAAGGGAGAACAAGAAAGGTATTCGAAAACATGAAATCCATCAGACAAATATTCGATCATTATGCAAAGGATCCCATGATCAGGAAAAAACTCATTACCGTATTGCTTGCTGTTATTGGTATGGGTATTTTTGTATCCATTCTGATAGAAGCCGCCTACGGAACCGATCCCTGCACCTTCATGAACCTTTCTCTGTCCACCAAACTACAGCTTTCATACGGCACTTGGAGTGTTCTCATTAATATCGTTCTGCTACTCATCGTCTTTTTCAGCGATCCCGAGAAAATCGGTCCCGGCACCTTGTTTAATATGATACTGATTGGTTATATATCCGACTTCTGCAGGTATATCTGGGGCAAAATCCTTCCGGCAGACTTTTTCACCAATCCGGCAACCCGCATTCCTGTCTTTCTTTTTGGTTTACTCTGCTTTATTTTCTGTGCAGCAGTCTACATGAATGCAGATATGGGCGTAGCTCCTTATGACGCCCTTCCTTTGATTGCCCAGAAACGCTTCTGCCCCAAGTTTCCTTTTCGTTTCTTCCGCATGGCATACGACTTTTTGGCTATTTTGATCGGATGTCTTGCAGGCGGACGCCCCGGTATTGGCATCATATTAATGGCACTTCTGCTGGGATCTGCCATCACGATGGTGGGAAAACGAATGCATTCTCTGGGGTAATCACTTTTTTCATTCTGTTTTCAAATAGTTCCAGCTAACCCCATCGTCAAAGGATACATAGACGGCTGAAGCCAGATGATCATTCACATAATAATCTGCATCCGTTCCCTGCCCCATGATCAGGCAGAGGACGCCGTCCTTCTCCGCAATATCCTCCGGCGTATCAAAGGGTGTAAAGAAATTCCCTTCATTTACCTCCGATTCCACTACCATCGGCGTAATGTCTACAAGGGCAAAAGTCTTTCCACCATCTTCCGTACGAAGCAGGATTCCATTATCCCCACCGTTCAAAAGCATGGTGACAAATCCCAGTTGGGAATTCAGGAATTGCATCTCCACTTTTCCCGCTCCCATACTGTAAAAGGGATCATCATTAACCACTATGATCTCATCCGGTTTTTCAGATGTTGTGCCCAGCATGACATAGAAATTACTTCCTGCTGCCCGATCCACGGGTACCAACATCAGTTTGCTGCCATCCTCAAATTCCCATGTTGCATCCGGTTCTGTGGTAAGCCAGTGTTCCGGAATTGCAAACACATCCATTTCAGCATCCTCTGAGGCAAAATCCTGGGATTCAAAAGCATCCTGAGAATCTCCTGCTGGCAAATCCGTGTCTATATCCGCCCCCTCTTTTTCTTCCTCATTGTTATCATTTTCCTGCAAGTCCGCTATCCTTTTTTCTGCCAGCACACCTGCGTAATACTTACTGAAATTGAAGGTTCTGAAAGTCATTTCGTCTTTCATCATTACCAATTTTTCCAATGTATATAGCTTCCCATCGGAAAATGATATGTTCTCTGAACGTATCCAAACAGGCACTGCATCTGCGGACAGATCACCAACAAGATAACGGCTATCCACTTTTGTTCTCTTGGATGTGCTATCTGTTACATGTGCCACATTATAGGAAGCAATCAGATAATCCGGTCTTGCAAACACAAAGATGCAATATGCGGATAAGAGTGTGATGAAGAAAAATTCAACCAACCGTTCTCTTTCACTAACAATACGAAGCACAACCCCAGCCAGTAGCACAGTCATCACTACCAACGCCCAAAGTACTGCCAAACGAAGAAACGTCAGTTGGTACGCTTTTACATACAGAATCATCTTATATGCGCTGGACGCGATCATAATATAGGTACACCCGCAGATCACCAAAAGCATGATTTTCATCAACTGATTTAATCGAAAGAACTTACAAATAATCAATACCAGAACAATATTCATTCCGCAAAGAAAGGCCAGTTGAAAGAACCCTTCTCTTGCATATCCGGCATAGGTATAACCTTCCGGAAGACTCATCTTTCCAAGGAACAATCCGAAAATTTGGAAAAAGCTAAACAGCAGATATACCATTCCAACGGCTCCCACAATAATATATCCCACCAGCTGTTCCTTTGGTTTCTGCTCCCCTTCTTCTATCGCTTCCTCTTCCTTCTTCAGAGCCTGCCAGGCACCATAGGAAACAAGCAGGCTGGAACCAAACATGAGAAGAGACAACCACAAATCTTCATCGGTAAGGAACTCCGGTATGTTCCAATGAAATAACGTATCTACTATTTTCTCGATGAATGCCCGAAACAGAACATCTGCGCTGGACAACATGATAATAATAAACACCAATAAAGGAATCGTGATGGCACCGGCCAAAAGAATCGCCATTGCAATTTTTCCGGACCTTTTATATTTCTCTCTACTTTCTGTACGCTCCCGAAATACATCCCAGCCATCCGGGAAAATCTCAAATCCTTTAAATGGACTCCAAAAGGCATGCCCCAAAAGTTTCCTGATCCATTTTCCCATATCCCAGGTCAATGTTTCCTCAGTCCACATGTTCTTCAACAGTAATACCAGGCCCAGTCCCCAAATCATGAACCGATTGAAATGAATGACCACCCGAGAATCGGTGGTGCACTGCAAAATGCCCAGAAGCATCATGCTAGCGGCAATCCATTTGCTCCCTTTGCTTACAGTACGACCACACTTTTTGAAACAGTAGAATAAAAGTGCGAGACTGCCGCCTACGAAAAAAGGGTATGTAATTCCTTCTGCGTTTTTATATACGCAAAACGTATATAGAAGTGCAAACAGAAAGCTTCCCAGCATCACCTTCTTTGGTTCATGCTCCGGATCCTCTGCCATCTCCTGCATCATCTCTTGTATCGGGTCTTTTTTTTCCTTTTCTGCTACCTTTTCCGGGTTCATAATCTCATAATACTCCGCAGGCGAAGTGTTATTCATTTCCTTATCCTGATTCATTTCCATTCCCATTACCTCTCTTTATGACAACGACAAACTGATTTTCCACCAACTGCGTTCTGCCACGACTCATCGTTATGGACGACGAAATCCGCCCAGCGCATTATATCTCATAACGCTTCCGATTCATCTTCTCCATCATCCACATATTCCAAAATATCTCCCGGCTGACACTGCAATGCTTTACAGATTGCGTTCAGAGTAGACAGTCTAACTGCCTTGGCCTTTCCATTTTTCAGGATGGAGAGATTTGCAAGCGTGATGTCTACTTTTCCGGCCAACTCTGTAAGTCCCATCTTTCGTTTTGCCATCATGACATCCAAATTAATCCTTATTGACATGCCGGCATCCTCCTAAATTGTAAAATCATTTTCTTCCTTGTACGAAACCGCCTGTTCAAACACAAATGCCAGAACCTTGGAAAACAAACCGGCAATCACAAAGACCAGAACCAAACAAATCATCACAACCGTCATATACATGATCATTCTGACCAGGCACATCCCTGCAATAATAAAGCTATAGGTTCCCATACGCTGAAGACTCACCACGTTCTCTGTTACAAAACAATCCTGTGCCAGTATGGTTCGAAACATTTTCCTAAGTTCACCTAAAATCAATACAGCCAAAATCCCCAGTACAAAATAAACCAGCACCACTTCCTGATACTGTTCCACAAAAGGGGCGTATACAAAAACAGTTCCCAGCCACTTTACACTCCACGGCAAAGTAAGCGTAACCAGTATTCCGGCGAAAAACATAAAATCCAACAAGCATTTTGTAAACACAATAAGGTGTTCCCGTTTCATCTCATTTCCTCCATTATGAACCATCCCGTTCTATTCCACCTCCGAAACCGCAACTCTCAGTACGAAAACGAAACTGTGGTTAGCCGGGTTTTTTGATA
>CALZKI010000159.1 GCA_945787995.1 uncultured Lachnospiraceae bacterium
TAGTCTTCAACAGACATACAGGCCTTGGCGGGAACACAATTCCGAAAAGGGATTTTATAATAAAAAAGGATCGTGTAGAAGCAATTTCGTTATTCTTGTTACCTTACTTTAGCTTGAAATGCTTTATGACGTGTCTATTGTACATTAGTTCAAAGATTGTTGGCAATAGAAGGGAAAAAATATGATATGGCAGGCCCGGCTTGTGGTATACTAAAGTATATAGATTGGTGGATTGTATGAAAAAGAGCTGTATCAAAATGTTTTCAACAGAAAAACAATTGGTGAGGAGAGCGGATGGACAAGCAAAAGCATATTGTTCTGTTTATTCATGCATTAACAAAGGGTGGCGCTGAGCGGGTCATGGTGAATATCGCCAAAACACTGGTGCAGGCCGGGGTGAAGGTTACCTTGGTGACCCAATATGTGGAAGCAGACGAATATCAGATACCGGAGCAGGTGGAGCGGGTCATCAGTGAGATCGACGCTTCAGAGGTCACTTCTTCCCGAATACATAATTTTGTGGCACGATATCAAAAACTTCGCAGAGTTTTGAAAGAACTGCACCCGAATCTGGTGCTGGCTTTTCTGGGAAAGAATAATCTGATGGCAATAGCCGCCACCCTATTTACGGATATTCCTGTGGTGGTGTCGGTGCGAGGGGAACCAAAAAGTGAGTATAGCAATCCGGCTGTCAGATGGTCTGCCAAACTGTTATTTCCACTGGCGGAGGGGATTGTTTTTCAGACCCGGCAGGCAGGAAAGTTTTTTCCGCTGCCTGCAAGACGAAAATCTGTCATCTTAAGAAATCCCTTGAATCCCTCCTTTGTGAAGCCACGTTTCCAGGGAGAACGGGATGGACGAATCGTTTCTGTAGGTCGCTTTACGGAAAACAAGAATCACAAAATGATGCTGCTTGCCTTTGCCGGTATAGCAGAGGAATTTCCGGATGCAAAATTGGTGTTCTACGGAGACGGAGAAACAAAAGGAGAAATTGAGAGTCTGGCAGAGGCTCTTGGGATTTCAGACAGAGTAGAAATGCCCGGTGCGATCACCAATGTGGCTGATCGGATATATACTGCCAGCGTGTTTCTTCTTGCCTCTTTTCATGAGGGAATGCCCAATGCCCTGATTGAAGCAATGTGTATGGGAATTCCGTCCATATCCACAGATTGCCCTTGTGGTGGACCGGCAGAATTGATCCGGCACGGGGAAAACGGATTCCTGGTTCCTGTAGGTGGCGTGAAGGAAATGGAACACTGCCTGCGAAAGCTGCTGAGTGACAGGCTGTTGGCGGAACAGATCAGCATACAGTCGGCAATGCTTTTGGAGTCCTTTGATCCGCAGGTAGTGAACAAGGATTGGAGGGAGTATCTTCTTTCCAAGTGTCGATGACTTACAAAATGATTCCTTAGAAAATGACTTGATAATATTTCTATGAATCGGTCAAATGTGTTAAAATAGTTTCATATTTTTTTGAGGTGATTTCATGAAAGCAATACTGGTAGATGATGATGCGTTGTCTTTGGATTTACTGGTGAATTTGTGCGAGCAGTCTCCTCAGATTGATATCAGAGGTACTTTTTCGGACTCCAAGGAGGCTCTTGCATTTGCAAAGGAAAATCCGGTTGAATTGGTTTTATGTGATATTGAAATGCCGAATCTGAACGGAATAGAATTGTCTGTTGCATTACGACGCATTTATCCAAAAGTGGTGATAGGTTTTACAACTGCCCATGAAGATTATGTTTTAGATGCCCTTGACAAATCGGTGGACTTCTACATGATGAAGCCCTATAGTGTAGATCGGGTAAATCATCTGATAGAAAATGCTTATTTTCTGTCAAAACGTACAGAAAATATTGTCCAGGCAACTCTTATCGGTTCCTTTACTTTATGCTATAAAGGACAAATCCTGAAAGCACGCAATGCAAAAGCGAGAGAACTGATGGCTTTATGTCTGGATCATCGCGGTGGCATAGTAACCAAAGAAGAGGCTATTGATAAACTTTGGCCCGGGAGGGAGTTCAACGATAATACGAAAAAATTGCTGAATAAGGCAGTAAACTATATTAAAGATTACATGGAGAATCGGGGAATTATTAATTTCTTCTATTCCACGCGGGCAGGCTGTTATATCAACACGGAAATGGTACAGTGTGACTATTACGATTATTTACAAAAATACGGTTTCGATAGAGTTCCTGTGGGATACTTGGAAGAGTTTGACTGGGCAAGCAAGAATTATTAAGGCGCGTTGCACGTTTGCGATGCGTCTTTTTCTTTTTTTGCGATATTATTTGCTTTTATGTTATACTAACTGTGTATGACTTTTTGAGAAAATTTGTTTGGCAGAGGAATATTCCTGTCAAAGCGAGAGAATGAGATAGATGCTATGAGAAGAGTAAAAGAGAACTGGTACTGGTGTATTGCCGGGGTGTTTATACTGTTCGCATTTCTGGTCTTTCTGGTTGTAGGAGAGGACAGTTATATTGCAGTACATGACAACATGGATTTGTTTGTGGCACAGTACAAAATGTTAAAGGATACACACACTTTTTTTGCTCATGGAGTGGACGTGCCCTTTTTGGGAGGCATCAGCAGGGACAATTTGCCTTCCGAACTGGCATTGACTTCTGTGTTTTATATGCTGTTTCCTGCTTTCTGGGGCTATGTGCTGAACTATCTGGCAAAGCTGATTCTGGCTGTAGTGGGAAGCTACCTGCTTGCAGGGGAAGTATGCAAAAAGGATAACGAAACCTATGCACCCTACAAGTACCTTTCCGTTCTGTGCGGCCTTGCCTATGGTATGCTGAATCTATTCCCCAACTTTGGCATTCCCTTTGCCACCATACCGTTGGCGGTGTATATACTGCTGAAGATTGACAGAGCAGTTACCCTCCGAGCTGCCATTCCCTGGTATGTGGCTTTGTTTGTATACCCTTTTGTATCCTATTTCTCTTACCATGGCTTATTCCTTTGCGGTTATTTGCTGATCGCAGTCATCTGGGTGTCTATAGCAAGGAAAAAGGTGGCAAAGCGGTTGCTGGTGGCTTTGCCCGTATTGGCTCTGGGGTTTGTATGCTTTGAATACAGATTATTCTCGGTGATGTTATTTGGCAAGGAAGAAACCATTCGTGGACTGATGGTTGGGCAGGATTTGTCGATACCGGAAATGCTTCGGGAAACATGGGATGTATTGGTAAACGGTATGATGCATGTGGAAAGTCTTCATGCACAATGGGTTATGCCTCTCTGCATGTTGTATTTTGTTATCCTGAATGTTTATTATCTGATGGATAAAAAACCGGGAAAAATGTTCCATGACTGGTATAATTTCCTGATTGTGTTTCTGTTCGTTAATGCACTGGTGTATGGCCTTTGGGACTATAAACCTCTGCGTGATCTGGTTGCAACGCTTTGTCCGCCATTGGAAGGGTTTCAGTATAACCGCACCATCTTTTTTAACCCCTGCCTCTGGTATGCGGCGTTGTTTCTGATGTTGTATCGGGGAGTGCAGTTCTGGCACAGCGAAGTCTGCCGGAGCAAGCTGGATAAGTTGCTCTCAATGCATGCTGCCAAGAGTGCAGCTTCAAGTAAAAAGAAAAAGAGCAGCGGTTTCTTAAAGATATATCTTGCTGATATAGGGGCAGTGGCAGTGATTTTTGTGGCCATGGCCATTACCTTCTTTTCCGATACCAGATATAACGATTTGATGCATACCTGTTATCGAACCGCACTGCATGTGATCAAAGGAAAAGAAATCGATCCTATGAATTACGGAGAATTCTACAGCACAGACCTCTTTGCGGAAGCGAAAGAAGCTGTGGGCTATGATGGAGAATGGGCGGTGGCATACGGCCTTCACCCTGCAGTATTGGAATACAACGGCATTGCAACCCTGGATGGTTATCTGGGTTACTATTCTACAGAATACAAGAGTGCCTTTCGGAAGGTGATCGCTCCCGCTCTGGACCGGGTGGAAGGACACCGGATCAATTACGACAACTGGGGGGCCAGGGCTTACATTTACCCCGGCACAGAGATGCCTGTTGTGACAGAATTTAAGGTATACGGTCCTTTGGAGGATTACAGCTTATATATGGATGTGGAGGCCTTTCACGATTTGCAGGGAACCTACATCTTTTCCAGAGTGCCTGTGGACAACACGGCAGAACTGGGG
>CALZKI010000160.1 GCA_945787995.1 uncultured Lachnospiraceae bacterium
TCTCACCGTCTGCCCAGCAGATTGCGCTCCAATCGTTGACGGTAGCTGTTTTTACCTGCCGAAGTGTAGTTGCAACAGCCTTAAAGTTAGGATAGGTCTTGGCTGCTTCATTGATCATTTTCTTATACCCTTCCAGGTTTAAGGTCTTTAGATTGGCATCGTTACCCTCAATTTCAAAGCCAAGGCAGGCTGTGAAGTCTTCTTCGTTACCAATCATAACATCTACATACTTGGCAATTTCTTTATTTACTTCCTGAGCCTTTGCCTGGCCTCCGATTGCACTCCACATGGAAGGACGATAATTCAAATCGTAAGACACTACTGTTCCGTACTTTTTAGCTGTCTTGATTGCTTCCAAAACTGTTTCGCAGGACTGTTCTGACAAAGCAGCGTAGATTCCACCGGTGTGGAGCCATCTGACACCAAGTTCGCCGAAGATATATTCGAAATCAAAATCAGCCGGAGTAGCCTTGGAGATTGCCGTATTGGCACGGTCGGAACATCCCACCGCACCGCGGATACCGAATCCACGCTCAGTAAAGTTCAGTCCGTTACGGCATACACGTCCGATACCATCGGTAGGCATCCATTTGATCAGAGAAGTATCAACGCCCCCCTGCAGAATAAAGTCTTCCATTAACTTACCAATCTCATTGTCTGCAAAAGCGGTAATGACAGCAGTCTTCATACCAAAACATCTGCGAAGGCCACGAACCACATTGTATTCTCCGCCACCTTCCCATGCACGAAAGCTGCGTGCGGTGCGGATTCTGCCCTCACCGGGATCCAGACGAAGCATAACCTCTCCCAAAGATACTGCATCAAAAGCACATTCATTTGCCGGTTTTAAATTCAAATTCATTTTTGTTCTCCCTTTACATTTGATGAATCATTTACTATTTCAATGCTTCAAGTCGTTTCAACACAACTGTTAGATTAACAGATAATCAGCTCGACATTTCCTCTTACTTCAACATATCAAATCCAAAATAATTCACTGCATTGTTATAGGAAATATTTTGAACGATTTCCCCTAAGATATCATAATCTTCAGGGAATTCGCCGTTTTCTACCCAGTTGCCGAACAGGTTACAAAGGATTCTTCTGAAGTACTCATGACGAGTGTAGGACAGGAAGCTTCTGGAATCTGTCAGCATTCCTACAAATCCGGAAAGATTTCCCAAATTCGCAAGGGAAATCATCTGTTCCTGCATACCGGTTTTATGGTCATTGAACCACCATGCACTGCCCTGCTGAATTTTAGCAACCGCATCAGAATTCTGGAAACAACCGAGAATGGTTCCGATGGCCTGGTTGTCGTTGGGATTCAGGCTGTACAGGATAGTCTTGGGAAGAGAATCTTTCTCAATCAGGTGATTTAAGAAGTCTGCAGTCTGAGCAGATGGTGCATAATTGTTGATACAGTCATATCCGGTATCGGGACCAATCTTTGCAAACATAGGCTTGTTATTGTCTCTCTTACAACCGTAATGAAGCTGCAATACCCAGTTTCTCTTGTTGTATTCGCCGCTGACAAAAGTCATAAATGCGGTTTTGAACTGCATTTCTTCCTGACGTGTAATGGTTTCTTTTGCCATAGCTTTTGCAAAAATTGCTTCAATTTGAGCATCTGTTGCAGGCTCATACATAACATACTCCAACGCATGGTCGGAAACACAGCAACCCATGGAAGCAAAGAACTCGATTCTGATCACCAGAGCCTTCTTCAAATCCTCGAAAGTTTTGATTGCAACACCGCTTACTGAAGACAATTTACTAATGTAATCGGTATAATCCGGCTTTTCCAGATTCATTGCCTTGTCCGGTCTCCATGCAGGCAGAACTGCTACATCAAAGCTATCATCCTCTGCAATCTTTTTGTGCCATTCCAAGGAATCCACAGGATCATCGGTGGTACAGATCAGGGTGACATTGGACTGCTTAATGATATTACGAGCGCTCATGGAAGGCTGTGTAAGCTTTTCGTTACAGAGATTCCAAACCTCTTCTGCATTTTTCCTGCTCAACGCTCCGTTGAAACCGAAATATCTCTGAAGCTCCAGATGAGACCAGTGATACAAAGGATTTCCGATTGCCTTGCCCAGACACTCTGCCCACTTCATGAATTTTTCTTTATCGGATGCATCGCCGGTAATATACTTTTCATCCACGCCACAGGAACGCATAAAACGCCATTTATAGTGGTCGCCACCAAGCCATACCTGGGTGATGTTTTCAAACTGTCTGTCCTCAGCAATCTCTCTGGGATTGATGTGGCAATGGTAGTCCAGTACGGGCATCTTTGCCGCATAATCATGATACAATTTCTTTGCAACCTCTGTTTGAAGAAGAAAATCTTCATCCATAAAAGCTTTCATTCGTAATGACCTCCTGAATTTTTATCAACACTTACAAAGTTTCACCCTGTTTAAAAATGGACATATCATGGAAGCCTGCTTTTTAGCCGGCAACCATCTCGCCGAAAGCAACATTAAATACATAATCAAAGAAACGTTCCACTGTTTCTTGCTCTTCTTCAGTAATTGCAGTTTTACATATTGATAATTTCCGTGAACTGGTTTAGCCACGAATTTCTTTTACAATAGCGGCAGCCTCTCTTGTAAGCGCTTCAATCTTAGCAAAATCTCCTGCCTTAATCAAATCGCCCTTTACCATCCAGCTTCCGCCACAGCAAAGGATGCGGTCATATTTTAAGTAATCACGAACATTTTCTGCATTTATTCCACCGGTGGGCATAAATCTCAATCCCACATAAGGAGCTGCAACTGCCTTAATCATAGACAGGCCGCCGTTGTTCTCAGCAGGAAAAAACTTGACAACATCCAAACCAAAGCTCATAGCCTGCTCCATTTCAGAAGGCGTAGCCGTACCGGGAACTACAGGAATCCCCTTCTTCACACAGTACTCTACAACTACAGGGTTCAACCCCGGTGCTACGATGAACTTCGCACCTGCTGCAACTGCACGGTCAACCTGTTCTGTTGTCAAAACAGTTCCCGCTCCTACCAGCATCTCGGGAAAGTTTTCGCTGATGATTCTGATAGACTCTTCTGCTGCGTCTGTGCGGAAAGTTACTTCCGCACAGGGAAGGCCACCCTTAATCAGCGCTTCTGCAAGGGGCTTTGCGTCCTTTGCATCATTGATTACAACCACGGGAACAATACCAATTTTAGAAAGTGCTTCTAATACCTGATTCATTTTACCTATCTCCTATAATCAATTGTTAATACATTCATAATCCGTATCATATCTGTGGGGTTCCTCTTTTACGCCCTCCAAGATTTTCTTATGTATAGGCACTCTCCTAATGATTCCTGCATCATTTACGAGAATACCATTCAAGAAGATTATAATGATTCTTTGCCATCACGTCTATAATGTCTTTCAGTTGTTCCGGGGAAAAATATTTTCGTCCCGAATCGATATGAAAGGCTTTGATCTTTTCCATAGCTTTACTCTCAAACTTTCTTATATGTAACACAACATGCGCATCCTTAGCGGAGCATTTTTTGTAGCATAGGAAAGCTATTTCCTATGCTATAAAACAATCCGCAAGGCTTGCTACTTTTTTTCTTAACATTCCTTGCGGATTATCTGTATCTATTGTCCTCTTCGGAATTGTGTTCCCGTTTTTTATTGCTTCTTACGCCATTCCATTGGCTGTCTTATATTTGTACAACATTTCAGCATGATTCTGTTCTTCTACCTGGATATCTGCCAGAAGCTTCCGCACACTGCTTTCACCAAAGGAAAATACATTGGTGTTGTATTCGCCTGATACCAGTTTTTCTGTGCCGATGCAGTCTGTTGCAAGGAAATTATCATGTTTCATATCATCCTGATTGCTCATGGAAGTATATGTTCCTTTCGGCTGATACTCTCTTCCTTCGGAGTCGTTGCAATCACAGCTTGGAACCTTACCCTGCAGTACCATTCCCAGCGAATCATAATGCTTCTGTTCCGACTTCTGAATATTTTGGAACAAACTTTTTAACTCAGGATCCTTTGCCATTTCAGCATATTTTTTGTATTTTTCAATACAACTCTTTTCCTGTGTCTGCAGATCCTGGAGAACGGTGCGTTCTTTTTCTAATAATACCATTGTTTTTTCTTCCTTTCCTGGATG
>CALZKI010000161.1 GCA_945787995.1 uncultured Lachnospiraceae bacterium
GTATTGGTATGCAGCATGCAGGTAAGTGCGGCACCGGTGCAAAGTGCCTGCGTTCCCGAAGGAATAGAGCTTTTGGTCAAACAGGATATGGATGTGTCCAAATTGAAGGATGATATGTCTAAAGAAGACATCCAGGCCTTATTGAAATGGTTGAAGGAAAAAATAGATAAGGGCGAACTGGACGTGAGCGATGAAACCAGCGTGAGAGCGGCTATCGAAGCAGGCGAGGAAGAGTTTGGCGTTTCCTTCACAGAGAAAGAAAAGGACAAAATCGTTTCTGTCTTATCCAAATTGAATGCCATCGGATTGAGCGGTGAAAAGCTGCTGGGAGAGGCAGAAAAACTGTTTGAAAAATATGGAAGCGGGATTTTGGATCAAACAGAAGAAACCCTTCGAGAAACAGTCGAAGATGCAAATGAAGCAATCAATGAGACTGCAAAAGAGGTAACAAAAGAAGCTGCAAAAGGATTTTTGCAGCGAATGAAGGAATCTGTAAAAGGCTTTTTTGCGAAACTGTTTCAGAAATAATGGTAATTGATGGTTGGGGAAAGAGGTCAAGAAATTGGCAAACGTATATGTACGACCGGCAAAAATAGAGGAATGGGAACCTGCCATGGATTTGGTATGGAGAACCTTCCTTCGATTCGAGGCAGATGAGTATGCACAGGAAGGCGTGGACAACTTCTGGGAATTCATCTATGATGAAACGCTGCGAAGAATGTTTTGTCTGGGGCAATACAAACTCTTTGTTGCATCGACAGAAGATGATATAATAGTAGGAGTGATATCCATACGTGACGGGAATCATATATCATTGCTGTTTGTGGATGAAGGCTATCACAGACAGGGAGTAGGAACCGCACTGGTAAAGTATGTAACCGGTTTTTTGAATCGGGAGATGGGGAAATGCTTTGTAACAGTGAATGCCTCTCCCTATGGCGTACCATTTTATAAACAGGTTGGCTTTCAACCTTTGGGAGAAGAAGTAACAGAACGGGGAATCATATTTACCCCCATGCGCCTTGTAATAGATGGAAAGGAATCATAGAAAGAAATGGGAAAATTATTTGATCTGGATAGCCCATTGATGCGCGTGCTGTCCAAAATGGCAGATTTAATGATATTAAATCTCTTGATGATTGTACTGTGTCTGCCGATAGTAACTGCAGGAGCTGCATTTACCGCAATGCATTATGTGCTTCTGAAGATGGTTAGAGATGAAGACAGCTATCTGTTAAAAAGTTTTTTTAAGTCTTTCAAATTAAATTTCAGACAGGCTACAATTATCTGGGCCATTATGCTGGGAATTGCCGTCTTATTTATTGGAGATTTTGTTATCATGAAGGGAAACGATACAGGTTTTCCTGAATCTTTCGTTATTCTGCTGTGTGCCATTACCGCTTTGGTGTTCTGCGTATGCATGTATGTGTTCCCTGTGCTGGCAAGATTTGATAACACGGTTTGGCGTACGATTAAAAATTCATTTTTTATGATGTCGTTAAATCTTCCAAGAACGATCCTGATGGCACTGGTATATGCGTTGCCGATAGTGGTTATTCTGATATCTCCGATTGCATTTCCGCTGATCATTTTATTCGGCATATCTTTGCCCGGATATATCGCTGCAATGCTCTACAATAAAGTGTTTAAGCGATTCGAACCGGAACAGGAAGAGATTACTTCTGATGAAAACTTTACGGTGCTGATGGACGATGAGACGGAAATCCCGACGGAACCGGTGGATGAAGGAACGTTATCGGAAAATTAGATATATATGGCAAAAAAACGAGCTCAGAACAGAAATAAACGAATGAATCAAACACACGGAATAAAGTACAAAAGAAAGGAAAAGCAGGCAGAATGATAAAAAAGAAAAACTCAGATGATTACCATAAGCTGCTTACTTCTCTTTTTGTTATGGTGTTTGTCGTAATGGCACTTCTGGTATGGCATTTTTTGAATACCAGAAGTATGGTTGCCGACACAATAGCCGGTGAGTTGTATGCTACTGCAGATGGTTATGCAGAGGAATTGCGGGAGCAGATTGAAACCATGACTGAGATGGCTGTTCCTGTGGCGAAGTATCTGGAAACGAAGGACTGTGATGACGAACAGTTTTGGGATGAGGTAGCAACCATCTGCACCATTTTACAGAAAAATACAAAAGCAGAGAAAGTGTTGATCTGCTCTCCGGACGGCGTGGGGTGTTGGAACGATGGAGAAAAAGTGGACGCTACACTCCTGAACATATGGCCGCATATATTTGATGGTTCGGGTAAACACATTTTTCGGGAGGAAGCAGAAGAAGGACAGATACTGATATCTTGCATTCCTTTTTTGAGAAACGGTCAGAGCTGGTGCATCGTGATGTATTATGATTTGAAAGCGTTTCAGCGAATCATAAAATCTTCCGCCTATGCTGTGAATTCGTTTGTTGCTTTGACGGACAGAAACGGTAAGATTATTCTGGATAATGGCTCTGACAGTAAGTTCCTGCAGCAGGAAGGCTTTCTGGATTATACAGAAGGTGCTACTGACGAAGCTGTCGTAAAATTTAAAACCCGCATGAAAAGCAAGAGCAAAGCTTATATTGCTTTGAATTACCAGAATGAAAAGAGAGTGATTTATGAGGTACCTGTTAACGTATCTGATATGTATGTTGTCATGGGAGTTAATCAGAGCTTTGTGAATCGTCGAACCAGCAGCCTGACCAGAAGGGCTAATCTGATTTTGCAGATTCTTATGCTGGTAGTAGTGGTATATGCAGGAATTATGACGTTTTCCGTGTTCTCCAACAAAGTGAAGGTATCCAGAAATAAAATGGAACTGGAAGAAAAGGCTGATACGGATCTGCTGACAGGGTTGTATAATAAATTGGCAACAGAAAGAAAAATCAAGGATTACATGGCAGATCATCCGGATACTCCCGGTATGATGGTGTTACTTGATCTGGATAACTTCAAGAAGATCAATGATACCAAGGGACATGCTTTTGGAGATGAGGTTCTGCGAACCCTTGGTATGCGACTCAGTCCGCTGTTTCGTTCCACTGATATTGTAGGCAGGATCGGCGGAGATGAGTTTATGGTCTTCATCAAAGGCATAAGTGATGCAGAAGATGTTATGAAGCAGTCCGGTAAGATCGTGAAGTTTTTCCGTGATTTCCAAGTCGGAGATTATGTTAAATATTCAGCCACAGCCAGTATTGGTGTGGGTTTGTATCCAAAGGAAGGCACTACCTTTGAGGAATTGTATAAAGCTGCCGACAAAGCTTTGTATATATCAAAAAACAATGGCAAAAACCAAGTGGCTTTTATGGACGAAGAACTAAATAAAATGGCGAAAGAGATTAACCGGATATAGATGTTTGTCCCCCCCTGTTGATTCATTGTCAACAGGGGTTTTGTGTACTTTGTATAGAAAATGCCAAAAAAATGTACAGATTGACTGATATGTGTGCCCGGAGCAAATTCGCCCGTCACATTTTACAATGTATCGGAAAATCTTTGTGTAAATGTGGTATAGAAAAGAAAATGCTCATTCGGTATACTACCAATAGAGTCGGGCGATGCCCAATATATGTATTTTTTTCTAGGAGGAATAAAATGGCAAGTTTATCACTGAAAAATATCTGCAAAGTATATCCTAACGGATTCGAAGCAGTAAAAGATTTCAACCTTGAGATCGCTGATCAGGAATTTATTATCTTCGTAGGACCATCCGGTTGTGGTAAATCTACGACACTTCGTATGATCGCAGGTCTGGAAGATATCTCTTCCGGTGAATTAAAAATTGGTGACAGAGTAGTGAATGACGTAGAACCTAAAGATAGAGATATCGCAATGGTATTCCAGAACTACGCTCTGTATCCTCATATGTCTGTATACGACAACATGGCATTTGGTCTGAAATTAAGAAAAGTTCCCAAGGATGAAATTGATAAAGCTGTTAAAGAGGCTGCTAAAATCCTTGACTTAACACAGTTGCTTGATCGTAAACCTAAGGCTCTGTCCGGTGGTCAGAGACAGCGTGTAGCTATGGGACGTGCTATCGTTCGTGATCCTAAGGTATTCCTTATGGACGAACCTCTTTCCAACCTGGATGCTAA
>CALZKI010000162.1 GCA_945787995.1 uncultured Lachnospiraceae bacterium
CTTCTTACAACCAAATCTGCTGTCTCTTCTTTCTTCCTTCTTCTTGCTTTGGTCGTCAGTTATGGTTCTAACCATTCTTACAACCAATTTTGCCGTCTATTCTTTCTTCCATCTTCTTACTTTCGTCAATAAGTTTAACGACTTCTTCACAACCAAATAGCCGGAAGCCTATTCAAGCCAAAGGGCGATGGTCGTGGCAAAA
Organism: uncultured Lachnospiraceae bacterium; assembly: GCA_945787995.1. GTDB lineage: Bacteria > Bacillota > Clostridia > Lachnospirales > Lachnospiraceae > Acetatifactor. The sequence continues at coordinate 203 of CALZKI010000162.1, forward strand.
GAAGCGTCCCCGGTGCGCGTCCCCAGTGCGCGTCCCTAGGCGAAGCGGAAGCTCTCAAAGTCGAAGCAGCTTCCCGGCATAAACACAAAGGACACATCCCACTTTCCTTTTACGTTTTCCAGTTCAAGGGTTACCGCCATGTAGTCCTCTGACCGTGGGAAAGAAACCACCTGTTTGATTTCTTCCTGCCCGTTTGCGAAACGTATGTGGATTGGATTATCTTCCTTAGGTGCACGTCCAACGATTTGTATCCTACTGCAACCTTCTTCTCCAAAATCCATGCCTGTATAGAGCAGCGATACATTGTTACCAATCTTCTCTACCGCCGTTTCTGTCTTTTCGAAACTGTCACCGTAAATAGCCTCCGCCCATACTGCTTTTAATGGGAAGTAGGCTTTCTCTTCCTTTGTAAAACGGAAGCCTTTCATGTGCACCTTGTTATGGAACACAAAACTCAAGGAAGTAACACCGGTCACAGGTCTGTCCAGTTTCCAGGTATCTTCCTGATATACATTCCAGATCATTTCCTTCTGATAAACCACCTGTCCCAGCAGTTTTCCTTCTTCCGGAAGGCCTTCATATATTTCAATTTCATAGGGTTCCCCATTTAATGTAAATAAGGGCATGGTTATCTCATCGGCGTAACGATTGCCAAAATCCAAATGGTCGAAGGTTATAACTGTATCACCATCTGTGGCAGAGGCCACACCTTTATCATTGCCGGCCCCCTCTTTTCCATTGGAGCGGGTATATAAGCTGCCCATGACAAGTTCGTATGGGTCGGTAAAAGCAGGGCCAAAGCCTTCCACTTTCATCTCCAGATCAGAAATAATCCGGTATCTGTCCTGATCTCCGGAGCGTGACATGCAACGAAGTCTGAAGCAGCCATCTCCAATCGGCTTAATAATTACCGACTTGCCCGACTCATCGGGGCACAAGGTAACCAGGTTCACCTCCACACCGGTTTCATTCACCGCCCGCCATACTACATCCGTATAGGTGGTGTTGGCAGGATAAAGGGTAGCTGTGGCAGTTACCACGCCGCTCTTCGGAGTGATGACACATACTCCTGTATTTTTGGGTACATAATCCACGTCAGTGCAAGCTGATTGGTTTACATAATTGTTATTGTATCCCTTTTCTTCTGCATCCCCAGATACCCCATGGGTATCTTTATCTGCTACATTTCCTAACACACTCTGTGCACATTGATCCTTTACAGCAATCTCAATCTTTCGCACAGGTATCTCAGACTGGTCAAAAGCAGCAGAGATTCGAATCGGACCTTCTTCTCCACTGGGCTGCACCATTGCAAGCAATTTTCCACTGAAAAGACGTTTGCTGTTTCCCTTATAGCTGTCGAAGTCAGTGCTGTCACCATTGTCAAGACCAACCAGTTTTCCGGCTCCACCCACTTCAAGCTTCACCCGGTTGGTTGCATTCTCCACTACATGCCCATCTTCATCCACAGCAGTGATGGTGATGCACTGTATGTCATCCGCAGACTCCAGGAAATTCTTGTCCGGGGTCAGAACCAACTTCACCGGATCTTTAAAGGAATGCTTTTCTTCCTTGCACAATACATTCCCCTTCCCGTCATATGCAACAGCTGTCAAAGTTCCTGTCGCATAAGCAAGCTGATAGTCCGCAATGATATGGTTTCCCGAATTGACCTCGTGAGTCAGTCGCTGTTTTCCCAGACTTTGTCCATTGAAAAACAGTTCTACCACCGGTGCATTGGAGCACACCCTCACATCAATCAGCTGTCCTTCGTTAAAATCCCAGTAGGGGAAAATATGAATCATCGGTTTCTTATGATAATCCACCCAGGCAGACTGTATAACATAATAAGCATCCTTCGGGAAACCGGCTGTATCGATTTGTCCGAAGTAAGAATTTTTGGTATGGTAGGGAGTCGGTTCTCCAATATAGTCCGTACCGGTCCAGAGAAACTGTCCCAGGGAAAATTCCATATCTCTGTCTTCGCATAGCAATGCTTCAAAGGATTTCGCCCCCCAGCTGGTAGCACTGTTTCCCAGAGCCGAACATTGCTCATCATCTTCTGCAAGGATATTGGCAGACAGCGGGAAGTGATAGATTCCACGGCTATATACGATAGACGCGGTCTCACTTCCATAGATGATTCTTTCCGGATACTTTCCGTGATGGTTAACATAATATTTTTCCGAGTAGTTATATCCTACGGCATCCAGCAGATTTGCACTGGGCTGTGTGTTATCCCAAGGTAAATAATTGGAACCAAAAGTGATGGGTGCATTTCTAAGAGGGTCATACTTCACGACCAGATCATACAGCATACGGGTAATCTCCTTGCCCCGCTCTGCATCTGCATGGGTATCATGAATTTCGTTACCCACACTCCAGAAAAGCAGACTCACATGGTTTCTGTCGCGTCGAACGAAGCTTTCCATATCTCGCTCCACCCAATCGCCGAAAAATCTTGCATAGTCATATTCTGTCTTTGGTCTCTCCCACATGTCAAAGGCTTCATCCATAGCGAGAAATCCCATTTCATCACAAAGCTCCAGACATTCCGGTGCAGGCATATTATGGGCAAAACGAATGGCATTTACGCCCATCTCTTTTAGCAGCTTGTACTTTCTTCTCTGCGCTTCTTTGTTAAAAGCAGCACCCAGTGCACCTAAATCATGATGCTCGCAGACACCCTGTAACTTCATTCGCTTTCCGTTCAGTGTAAGTCCGTGGTTTGCATCCATGGACATGGTTTTAAAGCCGATGGTGGTACAAAGGGTATCACACAATTCACCATTTCGGAACAATCGGGTAATCAGTTCATAGCAAAACGGATTGTCCACATCCCACTCCAGTGGTTGCTCCACAAAGAATCTCTGACCGTAGGTTTTGCACTCATCCGATAAAGCTCCTGTAGCAGAACAGCCTTTCATAGCACCCTGAACCAATTTTCTCTCGTACAATCCCTGGGATATCATGGGTACTCTCATGCCGGATTCTTTTTCCACCAGAGTATGCTCAATGGCGCAAGTTGCTTCGGCTTCCATTTGCTTTCTGATCTCAGTAACCTTCTGTCCGTTCTGTAATGTAGCGTAGGTTTCGTAAGCACGCTTTGCCAGAAAACGCTCCAGCACCACATTGGTCTCTACGGAAAGAAGATAGCCGTTATCAACAGCCTCTGTATGTACATACAAACCGTTTTCTTCGATATACAGATCCTTTACCAGTCGCATCCATACATTTCTGTAAATGCCGGCACCTGAATACCATCTGCTGTTTGGTCCTTTATGACATACCCCTACAACGATCTCATTGGTTCCCTCTTCCAGAAACTCTGTCACATTGAGGGTAAAAGAGGAATACCCATACTTCCACTGTCCGGCTTCCTTCTGGTTTACATAAATCGTGCAATCCATATACACGCCGTCAAATGTGATGAGCATATCTCCGTCTTCTTCCTGCCAGGTAAACTCTTTTCTATACCATCCGGTACTATCTTCATACAAATGATGAGAATCATAAATCAGCCAATCATGAGGGATTGAAACATCTAGCATATCCTGTTTCTTTTCCATCGCCTGTTCAAAAGTGGTATCCACAGAACATTTCATAAATTGCCAGTTGTCATTCCATAAGGTTTTCATCTATGTGTTTTCCTCTTCTGTTAACCTACCTGTTTCATTTTATAACGCCAAGGCGTTATTGGCGGTGCGATGTGCATCGCAGCTTTGTGCCACATTTTCATCTGCGCATCTCTGCCATCCGCCGGAGGCTTTTATCTCAGTTGGAGATTGTTCTCCAACTGAGATAAATATGTTAACGCTTCTAATATAGTATCATGATAATGCTCATACTCTCATGATAAAGTACATACCCTCATGATAAAGCTTATACAC
>CALZKI010000163.1 GCA_945787995.1 uncultured Lachnospiraceae bacterium
AACAATGAACAAACATCCACAGATGGGGGATAACACATGAAGTGTCTTGTGCTGGCAGGCGGCAGAGGTGATCGCCTATGGCCTTTATCCAGAAAGAACTATCCGAAACAATTTATACAGATTCAGAAAAATCATTCCATTTTCCAGGAGACCATCGCAAGAAATATGCCTTTCTGCGATGAATTCATCATTGTCACCAATAAGGAATACGGACCTATTGTGGAAAACCAGATGAAGGCTTTTCAGGGAATCCAGTACTCTACCATCCTGGAAGAGGAGGGCAGAAAAACAACAGCTGCCATCATCATGCCCCTGTTCAGAAGCAATATGTCCGAGATTATCTTTGTGGTATCTTCGGATCATCTGATTTCAGGCGAGGGATATAAAGATAATATTCTGGAGGCGAAGCAGCTGGTGCAGGAAGCCAATCTGGTAACCATCGGCATGCCGATTAAAGAGCCGGATACACGATTTGGCTATATTCATTACGAGGGAAACCGGGTATTGGATTTTGAAGAAAAACCCGGTGCAGATAAAGCGCTGTACTATAAACAGGCGGGCGATTATCTGATCAACAGCGGCATGTTTATGTTCCGCGCCGGCGATATGCTGCGAGAACTGCGGTTCTATTCACCCAAGGTATATGGGGCATGCAGAGAAGCGGATCGCTACTTTGAAGTACAGGGAAGTACGAGAACATTACCTCTTTCCATCATGCAGGGGATTCCCGCACTGCCTATCGAGAAGACCGTGTTTGAGAAAACAAAGAGAGCCGCGGTGGTACACGGAACCTTCGATTGGAAGGATATCGGTGCCCTGGAGGATCTTACCGCAGAAGATGTTCTGATGAATGAGGAAGGTGTTGGGGTAACCTATGACTGTGAGAATACTACCATCATCAACGCCTGCAAGAGAAGAGCAGTGGTGGCAAACGGCCTTTCCGATGTGATTGTAGTAAACACTAAGGATGCGGTGTATGTAGGACAGAAGGGTAAGTCGGAGGAATTGAAAACCATCCTCAGGGATAACCCGGATTTGCAGTCTTTTTATAAAAACGGAAGAATCACGTACCGTAAATGGGGCAGCTACGAGGAGCTGATCTGCGAACCCTTCTACCGTGTGAGAAAAGTCTCTATTTTGCCCGGGAATACGATTTATGCCCATAAGCATTGCTATCGTTCTGAACTATGGTCGCTGGTTGAGGGAACTGCCCGCATTACCATTGACGGGGAGACAAAAGGATATGGTGCAGAGGGTGCAACGGTGATTTCCATTCCTACCGGTGTGACCCATCAGATTTCCAATGTGGGAGAAGAACCTCTGGTTATCATCGAGGTGGCCACCGGTTCCAACCTGAATGAAGAGGATATGATTTCCGTAGAGGTAAAGGATCTGACAGAGCGGGAACTGGGGTATGAGATTGAGCCCATAGTGAAGCTGGCGCCGGCTTACAAGGATTATCTGTGGGGCGGTACCAAGCTGCGGACGGTTTATCAGAAGGAATGCGATTTTGATATCATTGCTGAGAGCTGGGAGTTGTCTGCTCATTTCGCCGGACAAAGTACCATAGCAGATGGCAAACACAAGGGGCTTGCCTTTGGCGCATACCTGAAAGCCATCGGCAAAGAAATGCTGGGATGGAAATGCAGCTCTCTGGAGCGCTTTCCGATTCTGGTAAAATTTATCGATGCCAGAGAGAAGCTTTCCGTGCAGGTGCATCCGGATGATGATTATGCCCTGGTGCATGAGAAGCAATACGGAAAAAATGAAATGTGGTATGTGGTAGATGCCTTGCCGGGCGCAGGAATCTATTGCGGATTCAAGGAGAATGTGACAAAGGAACAGGTGGAAGAATGCCTGGCGTTCGATGAAAAAGCGGGTGCAGGCGAGGATCCTGAACACGGCATCTTGTCCCTGCTAAATTGGATTCCGGCGAAAAAGGGTGATGTTTTCTTTATCCCCGCAGGAACCGTACATGCCATCGGTGCGGGCATGCTGGTCTGTGAGATTCAGCAAAGCTCCGACTGCACCTATCGACTGTATGACTATAACAGAACAGACCAGTTCGGTATGAAGCGGGAATTGCACACAAAAAAAGCTCTGGAAGTGATGGATACACATGCCTATACACCCCAGGATCTGCAGGCAGAAACCATAGAAACAGAAGCCTATGTACAAAAAGTGCTGGGAAGATGCAAATACTTTGAAGCTACCAGCTACCAGGTAAAAACATCAGCTGCAGTGTCTTTGACGGAGGAAAGCTTCCATTCCCTGATCTGTGTTGCCGGCAAGGGAGAACTGGAACTTTCAGATGGTAAGGACAGTGTTGCGGCAACGACAGCAGTGAAAGCGGGAGACAGCTTTTTCCTTCCCATGCAGAACAGAAAACTGATTCTGAAGGGTGAGATGGAAGTGATCCTGACCCATGTGTAATAGAGCGTTGCGCCGGATGCTCTGCATATGGTTTGGCGATTGATAATGATATTAGGAGAAAAAAGCTGTTCAGAAAGAGATGTATGTTCTGAACAGAAATCAATTGGTTTGCATGATTGAGAAAAACAGGACAACAGAAAACTTCATAGAACGGATTCTCAAATCCCGCCTTGCCCTGGTGCTGTTTCTTCTGGCGGCAGCAGGTTCCATGCTTCTGCTGGCAGCAGTGCAGCCCTTTGGCGATCCGCCGGATGAGATCAACCGGTTTAAAGTGGTGTACTATATTGCCAACCACGGTTCTCTTCCCAACGGATTTGATGAGGAAGTGATCTTGGGAGGCTATGGCGGTTCCTATGCCTTCCAGCCGATCCTGTCCTATATTCTTATGGGCTGGCTGCTTCGGTTTCTGAAACTGTTTACCATGGATTCCTTTGTGCTGATTCTGGCGGCCAGACTGGTGAACGTGGTATTTGGCGTGGTTATGGCTTATTATGTGTGGGCTATCGGCAGAAAACTATGGCGGGAAGTATCCATGCAGTGGCTATTTACCCTGATGATCGTATTCCTTCCCATGAACCTCTTTATGCATTCCTATGTGAATACAGATTCCATGGCACTGTTATCCTGCGCTATGATCGTATACAGTATGTTGTGTGGTGAGGAAGATGATTACCGGCCAAAGACCTGCATAAGAATGGCAATCGGCGTGATATTCTGTGCCATGTCCTATTACAATGCTTATGGTATCGTGCTTTGTGCGATTTTGTTCTTTGTTTTTCATTTCGCAAGGAAAAAAGCCTGGAAAGAGATGTTCACAAAAGGAGGTTTGATCACCCTGATTGCTTTCGCCGGAGCAGGGTGGTGGTTTATCCGAAACGGCATCCTGTACGGCGGTGATATCTTAGGGATGAATGCCAGAACGGAATGTGCCATTCAGACAGCATTGCCGGAGCTGAATCCTTTGACCAGGTTTACCTTTTATGGTGCCGGATTGCCGATCAGCGCAGTGTTTGCGGAGAAACAGTATGCCTGGGTAACCTTTGAAAGTATGATCGCCATGTTTGGCCCGATGAACATTCCTACCCATGGACTGATCTATCTGTATTATAAGAGACTGGTGATCGTAGCCTGTATCGGAGCGCTACTACCGATTATTTCAAAGCAGCCGTTGTTCTGGGAGAAACTTGGGGGAAAAGATATTTCTGCCCGGCAGATGCCATTAAATGATGCAGATGGCAGAATAATTTGGAAGTGGAAGCTTACTCCTCGTCTATGCTTTGGCCTGCTGATGCTTCTGGATTGTCTCATAACCATGGGCCTGCACCTGTATTATTCCTACACCTGGGAATATCAGCCCCAGGGAAGATATCTGCTTCCCATGGTGATCAGTGCCGGATACATCCTGTGTATGGGTATCTGGAAGATCTGTCAGGGGATGGAGATCCTTGCGGTGAAGTGTGTTAGGAAAAAGGATCCTCTTCCCTATGTGAAATATATGCAAACCGCTCTGATATGGTTGGTGATGCTGTTTGTCATGTTAACCTTTGTCTATACTATTTTTAGAAAAGTCATTCCGGCCTATTGGCATGTGAACGATCTGAGTGGGCTCCGGGGCGTGCCCTACGAGCAACTGGT
>CALZKI010000164.1 GCA_945787995.1 uncultured Lachnospiraceae bacterium
TTTCCATGTACATTGTCTCCTTTTTGTCATACTTGAAACTGTTTTTGTCATGCTTAAAACTGTTTTTCTTCTTCTCTAATTTTTTTCGTCTTCTATTAGCTGTTTTTCTGCTTCTATTAGCTGTTATACACTTCCAGAAGCCCGTTTTTCACCATATTCTCATAGGCATTCATAATATGCATATGAGCAACCTGCTCCGCTTCGTCTGCGTTACCTGCTTTGATCGCTTCCATCAGCTTTGTATGTTCCTCATTGGATTCATTGCCGCGCACATTGCTGGAAAGCGTTTTTTGTCTGATCCGGCTGACATACTGGTGAAAATCCTTCAGCAGATGCTCCAGCATTTTGGAATCACAAGCTTCATAAATGATCTCATGAAAACGACTGTCCATTTGTGCCATCTGTTCCATGCGGTTCTTACTTGCATGAAATTCTGCCAGGCAGAGTGTCTCTTCCAGCTCGTCCAACTGTTCCTCGGAAATATTTTCTGTAGCCCATCTTGCAGCCAGGCCTTCCAAACGGGAACGGATCATATAAATATCACGAACATCCTTAGCAGTAATGCCGGTTACATAGGCCCCCTTATTGGGAACAATCCGAATCAGTCCCTCCAATTCCAATTGTCTGAACGCTTCCCTGACAGGAGTGCGGCTGACTCCTAACTCTTCACCGATCACTACTTCTCTAAGTTCTTCGTTTTCCTGGTATTTACCTGCAAGAATGTCTTCTCGCAGCTTATTGAAAACTCGTCCTCGTAACGAATACTTATCGGACACTTCACTTTTTACGTCGTACTGCCCCATAACAAACCTTTCTTCATTTATAACTATTCTACAGTTTTCGCACTAACATGGGGAAAACCGGGATCCATTTTTTCTATCTCAACAAGCAGTTCTTCATCTGTCAGCACAGTGACACGGCCTGCTGCATACTGCTCGTCGACCCAAACCTTGAGTTTGCGAACCAACTCACAATTCTTATCCAGATGACGTTCCTCCGGCAGTTTGAAATAAGTATTGATCCAATGTGCAATCCCGGCCAGACCGGAAGTATTGGACACTGCACAAAGCACCGGTCTGTTTAAGAATTTCTCTGTATCAAAGATATTATAGATTTCCTCGTTTTTCAACAGGCCATCTGCATGAATACCTGCTCTTGTAACATTGAAATTCTTACCAACAAAAGGGGTTCTTGGTGGAATCTGGTAACCGATCTCTTTCTCGTAAAACTCAGCCAGTTCGGTGATAACTGTGGTGTCCATACCATCTAAATGACCCTTTAACTGTGCATACTCAAATACCATAGCTTCCAGAGGTGTATTACCGGTTCTCTCACCAATTCCGAACAGAGAGGTATTTACACCGGAGCAACCATACAACCAGGATGTGGTAGAGTTAACAACCGCCTTATAGAAATCGTTATGTCCATGCCACTCCAACAACTCAGAAGGTACACCTGCATGCACATTCAAAGCATAGATGATACCCTGCACACTACGGGGAATAACCGCACCGGAAAAGTTCACGCCATATCCCATGGTATCGCAGGCTCTGACCTTAATGGGTATCTTATATTCATCCATTAGTTTCATCAATTCCATACAGAAAGGAACCACATAACCATAGATATCAGCTCGTGTAATATCTTCCAGATGACAGCGTGGACTGATGCCTTCTTCCAGACATTCCTTGATCACACTTAGATAATGTTCCATAGCCTGTCTTCTTGTCATTTTCAACTTTAAGAAAATATGATAGTCGGAACAGCTTACCAGAATACCGGTTTCCTTCATTCCAATCTCTTTCACAAGCTTAAAGTCTTCCTTACTTGCACGGATCCAGCTGGTGATCTCAGGGAACTGATATCCCCGTTCCATACATTTGTAGACTGCATCCCTGTCTTTTTTACTGTACAGGAAAAATTCACTTGCCTTGATCACACCATTTGGTCCGCCCAAACGATGTAAATAATCATAGATCTTAACAATCTGATCCGTTGTATAGGGTGCTCTGGACTGCTGTCCGTCTCTGAAGGTAGTATCCGTAATCCAGATATTTTCAGGCATATTGTGCGGTACAATTCTATCATTAAAGGGTATCTTAGGTATTTCCGAATAGGGAAACATGTTTCTAAATACGTTTGGTTTCTTTACATCGTCCAGGATGTACATTCTTTCTTCTATGGTCAGAAGATTGGTTTTCGTGTTCATACTCACAGGACGATTTGTAAAAATCTTCTCCTGTTCTATCATGTCGTTTCCTCCTCTTGCGGGCATAATTGATATATCCCGTCCGCGCCTCGTATAATTGTATACAATCATACGAACAGTGTCAAGAGAACATTGTATACAAGCTTTTTTGATCTATTTTATACTTCCATTTATTTTTCTAAAGACCAATTGACCTTACCTTTCTTTTCTAAAATCATGATTTTCATTACATCTCTACTCACTTCGGATTATTTTCTCAATATTTATCATTCCATGCCCCTGCTCAAATACACTGGGTGATACAAACGCGGTTCCGGATAACAGGCATTCCCGCAGTTTTTCATTACTCCATTCCGGATGTCTTTGAATCAGCAATGCCAAAGCTCCTGAAACAATGGGCGCAGACATGGACGTACCGCTTTTTGTAATATAGCCCTTCATTACTTTGCCATTTTGTACAGAAAACTTTGCATTACAGGAAACGATATCTGTTCCCGGTGCTACAAGATCCGGTTTTACCTTATGGTCATCACCGTAACCCCTTCCCGACAGCTGTTCACACAGTCCCCTTCTGTTCCCAAAATATCCCCCTTCATGACAGCCTACCGCAATCACCTTACGGCCTCTGGCAAGACCGGATAAGGAGCCCAGCGCAGGTCCCATATTGCCGGTGGCACAGACCACAATAACACCTGCATCCCACAACATATTCATCATACCAAGAGCCTTATCCAACCCTTTAGCATCTTGTATTTTTTGAATTCCGACAGAAATATTCACCACGCGAATCCGGTATCTGTCTTTATATTGAATCACCCACTCCAGTCCACGAAGAAGGTGTGTAAAATCACCATCCCCATTTTGGTCCAGTATTTTTATGCAGACAAGCTGTGCATGCGGTGCGATGCCACAATACTTTCCTGCTGATAACTTTCCATTTCCCGCAATACAACCAGCCACATGTGTCCCATGTCCATTGTCATCATAAGGTTCTGATCTATGATTTCTTAAATCTACAAATTCCTCAATTTGATCTATCAAATCCGGATGTTTTGCCACTCCGGTATCCAGAATGGCTACAGTTACCCCTTGCCCCGGATTCGGCTCAAGAATCTGTCTGTTCCATCCGATTTGCTCTCTTACTCGATTCACAGCAAAAAAAGGCTCCCGTCACTTGCTATATCATATGACGAGAGCCCTAATCTTTGACAAAAATTATGCCACAGATAAAAACTTTATTCCTATTATTCTGTTATGCATGTGTATGATAGAGAAAAGAAAACAGTCTACTATGCAGTCTTCAGAGTACGATTCACTTTCTTATCTTTCTTCATAAACAACAGTATGGACACACATGCCAGTCCAATGGATAAGAACCACTTAGGATGAATCGGATCACCGGTCTTAGGTGTTGCATCAAGCATTTGGCTTGCCACCAGATTCTGTGTATCCACATAAATCGTATACGGTGAAAAATGAGTTGCCGTAAAGGTCACACACGGAACACCGTTGATTTCATTAAATCTTGGGGTCAGTGATTCCAAACTGCCTTCTGCCACTGCACCTACCATGTTATTGGTACCATACTGACGTAATTCATCAGGTACAGGTAAGGTAATATCCACTGTCAACCCTGTGGTATCTTCAATTTTCGTATTACCGGTTTCATCGTACAGACTGATATCGCAGGACCAGTATTCAATGCGATTGTCTAAGGAACCATAACGGTTTGTCAATGCACTTCTTACTTTCTCTTCTGCTTCGTTTGTTTCAGTCACTTTAATTACAAAGCTATCAGAAGAACCGTTTACTTTAGCGGTAGCCAGGTCAATATTGGAGATACCGGGTTTGGAAAC
>CALZKI010000165.1 GCA_945787995.1 uncultured Lachnospiraceae bacterium
CGGGTGCTTTTAGATGAAGTGTATTTTTCATACCGACCTTCCTACCTTTCTTCTCATTAACCTCACTTCTCCATGAATCGCCGCTTGCCTATTAGCCAGTACAGGGTTGATTACCGTATTAACGGATTGTATTCCGGCATCAATCTGCGGAATTGCCGCATATTCAATATCTGAAGGTATTGGTTTAGCACTAGGGATAAGGCTGAAAATACTCTCTATGCTAAATGGAAATGCCAGCCTAATGCCCACCAATCCCCACAGTAAACAGTTCACCCATTTCGGTGCCTTTTTACAAATAAATCTGAACACAATAACAGCAAGAATCATCCAGCCGGCAACAAGAGTATTGTTCAGAATCACAAGAAACAATTTATCCATTTCTACTCTCCCCTGAACGCATCAATCATCTTCTGAATTTCATCCACCTCTGCTTTAGTCAGTTTCTTATTTGATGCAAATGCTGCAATAAATGCAGGAAGTGATCCATGAAAAGATTCATCCACAATTTTTCTGCTCTGCATAGAATGAAACTCCTGTTCAGAAATCAGCGATGTAACCGTTCCGTTGTCATTTTGGAACAAGCCTTTGTCAATCAGTCGTCTTAGTACCGTATGGGTGGTAGTTCTTTTCCATGCAAACTCTACTGCCGCCATTTTTACAAGCTCAGATGACGAAACCGGCTCATTCTTCCAAATCATTTCCGCAAATCTGCTCTCAATATTTCCAAGTTGTATTTCTGCCACAATCTCTCCTCCTTTTAGACTACATTATGTAGTCTAACTATAGGCTACTCCTTGTAGTCTCAAATGTCAAGGTTTTTTGTGTAGCAGGGACGGGAGCCAAGGGGGACGGGGAAAATGGTTCTTTTAGTGTCCCTATGGCACTTCAGGGCCACGAGGGACACTAAAAGAACCATTTTCCCCGTCCCCCCTGGCTCCTACCGCATGTACGCAACCATGGTGTCAATCCAGCCTTCTGCCGAAGTGCCGTATCCTACACCAACTCCATGATTTCCTGTGGGATAGATCTGCAGCATACTCTCCACTCCAGCCTGTTGCAGAGCAGCATACATACGCTTTGCGTTACTGGACGGAACAAGGTCATCATCATCGCAGGACCATACAAAGCACTTTGGATAATCCGGGGTAATATGCAGATCAATCGACAGCTTATCTCTTAAAGCGTCTCCACCGCCGGACAGGTTCAAGTAACTATCTTCATGATGTTCCTTGATACAATTGATAACAGGATATGCCAGACATACTTTGTCCGGCTTTGGTGAAAAATCGTGATACCGTTCAAACAAAGCGGGGTTCTTCTCAAGGGCTTTCTTAACTGCTTCTCCTATTTCCTGGTAATAACAGGATTCCGAAGCAACCAGATGTCCGCCGGCAGAAAAACCTGCCACCAGCAAATCATTCTGTACCCCATACGCTTCTGCATGTGCCCGCATATACTGGATCGCCAACGCCAGATCCATCTGAGGAATCGGGTAGCGATGTGGTGCCACACGATAATACAATATGGCTACCGCATATCCTCGTGCCATCAGTTCATCCGCCATATCCATACCTTCATTGGTCATGGCAATGTCGTGATAGGAACCTCCCGGTACAACAAGTGCCATAGGACGCCCCTTCTCAAAGCTGTCTTTTACTCGTACCAGGCAAACATCCTCTTCTTCATTTCCCAGGGGAAAAAATTTGTCTTTTACCTCATCATCGCTCATTCCTTGCGCCGTCTTGTCGGATGCCATACATTCTGTATTTCCGGCATTCTCATCCTTCCACAATTGGATGAATTCGTATCGGTCATCGCACACAAGCCGGTATAGCTTATTGGCAGCGTCCAGGATTGCATCACTCATATAGGGCGTCCCCCAGGGCATCTGCACCTTTTCCGGCAATGTTTTTATAGGATCATCCCGGTAACATTCGGGAACCAGATAGAGATACTCATCGGGTAAAAGCTTATAAAATCTTTCCTTCAGAAAGGCATCCTGCAATAGATCGTTAATCGTGTTTTGTTCGGTATATATTATCTTTTTCATTCCCTGTCTCCTCCTTCTTCTGTGTATCCATCGGTAATCTCTATGGGATTTCCATCCGGATCCATGAATGTAACATACCAATAAGGTGAAAAAACGTGAATGTATCGAATGGTGATCATCTGCCATACGCCGGAGGCTTTTATCCACGATACACATAGCGTGGGCCTTCTTCCCCACATTCGCCTGTAAGCCGAAAACCGGCATTGATTAGCACATTGGCAGAGGCAAAATTCTGCTCGTCAGTTTCAGCCTCTACGCGAGTAACGCCGGTCTGGGACAGAGCCCATTTGGAAATCGTTTTCACAGCTTCCGTCATATAGCCATGGCCGCAAAAACCTTCCCGCAGCCCGTAACCGATTTCGACGCATCCATCATCCCACAACCCTTTGAAACAGAAGTCTCCTACGATTACCCCCGGCCGCTCCTTCAATTCCATAAACCAGACTGCATTCCAAATTCTATTGTCCGGAGAATCCAGGCACCCCTGAAGCATTTCTCCATATGCCTGTTTCATATCTGCATCTTTTTCATTTGCAATAAGCTCTCTCATATCATCATCACTGATCGGATACAAACAGAGGCGTTTGCTTTCTACTTTCATCTCGGTATCTCCCTGTATTTCAAAATATCTACTACCTTTTGCATTCTACTGGTTCTCCTCACCCAGAAGTTTTTTCGCTTCTTCACACCATTCTAAATACGCACGATAGGTTTTCACGCCAAATGCAACTGTAAGCAGATAATATTTGTGAGTATCATCCAAATCTATGTTGTTTCTAAGTGTTTCAGCTGCACCTATGAGAAAAGGCAATTCTCCCTCTATCCTCTCTTGAAAGGCATCTATATGAGATATTGCCTGGGCCGCCCCTGCCTCATTGCCAAAAAATAATTTCAGCAATGTCTCATAGCGTAGTTCATCTCTCTCGGCAGGAATCTGAAGCCACTCTTTTAAGTACTTCTTACCTTCTTCCGTAATCGAATAGATTAATTTGTTTCGCCCATTTTCTGCCCCGTTACGTTTGCTGGCAAGCCCTCTTTCAACCAAATCACTAAGTGCAGGATATATACTGCCGAAGCTTGCTCCCCAAAAATATTTTAACGAGGTATCCATCCGTTTTTTGATCTCATATCCGGTTAGGTCCTCATGACTTAATAATCCCAAAATAACGTAATCAATCTTTTTTTCTATTGCCATACCCTTCTTTCCTTCCTGTCATCCCATATGATAACACGTTTTTGGGGCAACTATCTATACAGGCACCGCATTGAATACATTCCAAACGATTGACCTGGCCTTCATGAATCATATCAGACACATGAATTCCCATTGGACATATTTTATTACATGTACCACAAGAAACACAATCATTCTCTTTCTTTACCGTAATATGTAGTCCGGGCAGATGCAAAAATCTGCGTATTCTCGTTCCGATTACCATAAATGGTGCTATCCAGCAAAAATAATGGCAAAATAGTCTCTTTCCGAAAAGCACCGCCGGAATTAACACCAGAACAATGACACCGTAATAAATTACATAATTATAAATTGCTGTAACTGAAATTCCGTGATCCGTCATATATAGAAAATCGATGGTGATTCTTTCTTTTCTGAAAATAAAACATATAACGATAACAGTAATCCAAATGATCCAGATAACATACTTGATGTTGTTTTTCCACCCTTGCTTCGGTACTTTTTCATTAACCAAAAATAAACATTCCTGCATGCCGCCCATAGGACAAAGCCAGCCGCAGAACATTCTCCCTAAAAAGATAGAACCAAGCAGCAGACAAACAAACACAATAAAGCTTCCGCACACAATACCCTCCATTGCTCCCTGAATGATCAAATACGGGGACAAATACCATATGGTTACCGGAAACAGAAGCATAGAAATAATCAATATTAATTTTCGAATGTTTTGTCTTTTCATTTTCTTTCCCTCCAAATATATCAAACTGATACATTCGATAATATATCAGTTTGATATATTTGTCAATTTA
>CALZKI010000166.1 GCA_945787995.1 uncultured Lachnospiraceae bacterium
AAATGGAATTAAAAGCAAAAGAGAAGTTTTCGTATGGTATAGGTGCTGTGGGCAAGGATATGGTCTACATGTTGTCCGCCAGCTACATTTTGTACTATTATCAGGATATCTTAGGCATCAATGCCCTGTTTATGGGTGTGGTACTGATGATTGCCAGGGTGTTTGATGCCGTAAATGATCCTTTCATGGGAGTTATTGTGGCAAAGACGAAAACAAAGTGGGGCCAGTTCAGACCATGGCTGTTTGGGGGAACGCTTCTGAATGCTTTCATTTTGTTTGCTATGTTTGCGGTGCCGGAAGGTCTTTCCGGTAATCAGTTGAAGGCATACTCCGCTATTCTGTACATCCTCTGGGGTGTGACGTATACCATGATGGACATTCCCTACTGGTCCATGATACCTGCTTTTACAAGCAACAGCAAAGATCGTGAAAGTCTGTCTCAGCTGGCACGTTCCTGCGCGGGTGTGGGTTCAGCGTTGATTACGGTTATCACCATGAAATGTGTATTTATGTTAGGTGGCGGCAACGAACGGCTTGGTTTTAAATGGTTTGCACTGATTGTATCTGTATTCTTTTTTGCGGCAGAAGCAATCTGCTGTATGAATATCAAGGAAAAATCTACGGTTGATATGGAAACAAGCTCG
Organism: uncultured Lachnospiraceae bacterium; assembly: GCA_945787995.1. Taxonomy (GTDB): domain Bacteria; phylum Bacillota; class Clostridia; order Lachnospirales; family Lachnospiraceae; genus Acetatifactor. Next base: position 645 of record CALZKI010000166.1, read on the forward strand.
ATTAAGGATATGTTCAAGGCTTTGTTTGCCAATGATCAGGCTATGACAGTAGTGATTGCAATCGTGTTGGTAAACAGTGCTATGTATATCACAAGTAATCTGCTGATCTATTTCTTCAAATATGATTTCGGCGGAGAAGGCTGGTACAACAGTTATACCTTGTTTAATACCTTTGGTGGTGCGACACAGATTTTGTCCATGATGGTGCTGTATCCGATTGTTCGTAAGTTTCTGTCTGCTTTGCAGGTGTTCCGATTAAGCCTTGGTATGGCATTTGTTGGGTATGTAGCCCTTCTGGCAATCGCCTGTATCAATATGAGCAACTTTGCCCTGCTTTGCATTCCGGGCTTCCTGATTTTTGCAGCCCTTGGTATGCTGACGGTTTTGACCACTTTATTCCTGGCCAATTCCGTGGATTACGGCGAAGTGAAAAACGGAAGACGCGATGAGAGTGTGATTTTTTCCATGCAGACCTTTGTTGTAAAGCTGGCTTCCGGCGTTGCAGTGTTGATTGCATCTGTATGCTTACAGATCTGTAATATCAGCAAGGATACCGGGGACGGGGTTGTAGCTGTACTGGAACCGCAGGCTGCCATCATTTTACGCATGACCATGTCTGTGATTCCGATTATTCTGATTGTGTGCGCTGCCATTCTTTTTGCAAAAAGATTTATTCTCACAGAAGAAAAGGTGGAAGAACTGGCGGAAATCCTGAAGAGGAAGTAGAGACGAGGCAAAATCGAAACTAGAATACGGAAATGCTTTGTTAAGACGAGGCAAAATCGAAACTAGAATACGGAAATGCTTTGTAAAGACGAGGCAAAATCGAACAACAATACGGAAAAGCTTTGTTAAGATAAAGTAAAATCAACCTATCATATCGGCAAATGTACTTCCTGGGGTTTTGCCTATTTTTACTGAAAAAGAACAAAATATTCCTGCAATTCTTGTGAAAAAATGCTTGTTTTTCTTGACTTAATCGATAAATCATTATATTCTAGGATGTAGATTGGTAACCAAGAAGGGGGAAGCATAAATGGTTTCTAGTATTGTGGGTAATTATCTGGTTGAAAAGGGACTTATTACAAAAGCTCAGCTGATTGATCTGAAAAATGAACAGCAGAAGGTTCGCGTTAAATTGGGTCTGATTGCGGTTTCCGAAGGTCTGATGACTCAGAGTGAGGCAGATCGTGTCAACAGGCTGCAGGCTATACAGGATAAACGTTTTGGCGATATCGCTGTTGAGAATGGTTATCTGACAGAAGAACAGGTTGGACAACTGTTAAAGAAACAGGGTAACGCATATCTTTCTTTTGCACAGGCATTGGAGAATCTTGATCTGATGAATGTGGATCAGCTGGAGCAGTTCATGACAGACTTTATGTGGGATAAGGAATTCACACAGAGCGACATGGCTGATTTGAAGAGTGATGATGCTGATCGTATTTTAAGACTCTTTATTCCTGCTGACGCAAAGGCATATGAGCCTATCGCCGGCATGGCACTTCGTACTATCATGCGTCTCATTGATAACGATGTGTACCCGGGCAAGGCGTACCTGACAAAAGAAGTAGAAGTAGACAATGGTTCCATGCAGTTTGTAAGCGGTACGGAATCCATTTGCTGTGCTCTGGCCGGCAGAGACGATAATCTGAAACCGGTGGCTTCTATTTTTGGTAAAGAGGATTTTGAAAAAGTGGATATGGATGCATTGGATGCAGTTGGAGAACTGGTGAACTGTATCAATGGCCTTTATGCTTCTGACAGAAGCTTTGGCGGCGTAGAGATGGAGTTATATCCACCGGAATATTCTGATCAAATGACGGCACTGACGGCAGACGAGATGCTGGTGCTTCCATTACATATCAAAGGAAATACTTGCTATTTTGTTGTAGCAAATAATCAGAAGATGGAAATGAAATAGTAAGTTACGAGAGGGGAAAGTTATTATGGCAAAAATTTTAATCGTTGATGATTCCAGAACATCCAGAAAGATTCTCAGGGAGATTCTGGAAGATGCAGGGCATACGATTATTGGCGAAGCAGTAGATGGTGAAGATGGATATATTAAGTATCAGGAGTTGAAGCCGGATGTGGTTACATTGGATATTACAATGCCCAAGTTAGATGGCATTGAAGCTCTTCAGTTGATTCGTAAATTCGATGAAAATGCAAAAGCCATTATGATCACAGCAGCCGGACAGAAGGATAAGATGGTTCGCGCAGTGAAATATGGTGCTGCAGAGTTCATTACCAAGCCCTATGAGGCTTCCGATGTACTGAAGGTAATCGATCAGGTGATGGCTTAACAATCTAAACGATTGTCCGGCCAGGTGACGGCTTGACAATCTAAACGATTGCCTGGTCAAGAAAATTCTCTACTTGAGATAATTGTTTTTGCGTTTGTATTGTCTTGTTGTGTTCAAGCAACTGTTTCGAAGGGTAAGCAAAGATAAAAAAATAGGACAAAAAATACAAAAACAAACGCAGAATGGGGTTGACATCCGAAGAATAATAGTATATTCTAAATAAGCTGTCAGTAAGAACATGACAGCGAGATCGGGATGTGGCTCAGGTGGTAGAGCGCTACTTTAGGGAAGTAGAGGCCGCAAGTTCAAGTCTTGTCATTCCGACGAACTATGAGAGTCCGGAAAACCTTGAAAAATCAAGGGTTTCCGGATTTTTTACGTCATTCATTATTCATTATTATTGTAAAATCTGTTACACTGATTTTGGACAACAAAGGAGAAGATTAGTATTATGAAAATACCAAAGAAGATTGCCTTGGTCGGTATATTATTGTTATTCCTTATGGGAATGTGTGGCTGTGCTTATTGGAAAAGTGAAGTAAATTCCTTAAAGGGAAGCATTACCGGTAATACGTATGAGTGCCAGTTTTTTTCCAACCAGGGTGAGCGGTTCATGACGGCAGAGGGAACCAATATTGATATCAATAACAATATTGTTTATGAAAAGGTCTATACAGATGGTGGTTGGGAGACACAAAGAACACAGTCTTCCGTGATTACGATTACAATTGATGGTTCTCAGATTGAAAGCTGTGGCAGCACTGTGTTGTTCGTGGAGAAGGGACTGGAGCCGGATGTGGATTTTCAGTTAACAGATGTGAAGAGCAATGCTGAGGATATGGGCGATTATCCTTTTGTTGCAAATGTAGTAAACAAATATAAGAATATGATCGGTAAACCAACCGTAGTGGTGATCCAGTCTCAGTTAGGTGATCCCATTTGCGCCTATTCAGGAAATGAAGTGTATTGGGAAGTGTGCAGGGATTTGCCTAAAACAACAAAGCTGATGATTGACGGAAAGGCACTTTATATTCACAGAGCCAACTTTGAGATCATTGACAAGAATTTGTTGCAGGAAGAGTAAAACAGACGAAAG
>CALZKI010000167.1 GCA_945787995.1 uncultured Lachnospiraceae bacterium
GATAAACCTACACGTGTAATGTGAAGGATCTGAACTGTAAATGTCCCTGGCCGTTAAATGCGAAATACAAAGCCTGCACGCCATCCGGAATGGCAATGTCAGCTGTGGTAGTCATCCACACATTGGCATAACCGATGGGCAGCGTGCCGATAACCGGTCCGTCCCAGGCAGTACGAACTTCCATCACTCCGGTAGCATATCCTTTGGTGGAAATCGAAAGCTTCTTCACACCTTTACAATCAAAGTATTTGAATCCCACACCATTGCCGGGACGCATATTGGCTATATAACCAAGGTTCTCATCTCCGTCGCCGCCCTCCTGGGTGATCTTCTGGAATCTGTCATCCATCCAGCCGGACCAAGGCACGTAAGTCATCTCCGGATCCTTGTTAAACAAATGGCAGGCTATGTAGGTAGGATATTCTCCCTCTCCTCGAAGAGGTTTCACACCACAGCAGGAAGTAATCTCTGCCTGCTCAAAGAATCCGTCTTCTCTTTCCACCAGCTTCTCAAAGCAGGTCTGTCTGCTGTAGTTCGTTCCATTGGTATGTCTGTGATAGAAAATGTACCAGTCATCCAGGATCTGCACCATACTGCCATGGTTGTTGGCGCAATAGCACATGGGCTTTTCAGCCGGTTTATAGGTGTCAATATTCAGATCCCCGTTGCTGACCAGAACACCTCTGTAGGTAAATTCGCCCAAAGGGGAATCACTCGTTGCATAAGCAAGTTCATGGAACAGCTGGGAAGAATAAATAAAGTAATAGGTATCTCCCTTTTTCCGAATGGAAGGTGCTTCAAAGAAAGCATGTCCCTCATATTGGGTTCCGTGACTGTAAGCTTCTCCGGGCACAATGAAGATCGGATCCTCTTCAATGGTCAACATATCAGGACCCAGTACTGTTGCCATGGCTCCGTGACGGGATGTATCCCCCACGCCGCAAAATCCTGTGTAAAGATAAGTTTTGTCTCCTTCTGTCAGTACAGCAGGATCAAACTGTGGTTCATCAGTAGGTCTGTCTCCCAATCTGGTGCCATCCTTATAATGAACATAGCCATAGAACTCGTAAGCACCTGCCGGCTCATCACAAACTGCCACAGATACTATGCCCCAGGAGCTTAACACATAGTACAGATAATATCTTCCGTCGGGACCCACTGTTACCGCCGGTGCATACAGATTCCCCTGCAGATCTGTGTTATGGGGATCCTGATCCTTTCTGAAAATTACCCCTTCGTATCTCCAGTCGCCAAGATTATCCACCGGTGCAGACCAGCATACATAATCCAGCATGCAATATACATCTCCGTTAAATTTGTCATGAGAACCATACACATATACTCTGTCTCCGAACACATAAGGTTCTCCATCCGGAACATACTCCCAGGAAGGAAGATATGGATTGATAATCTGCTTTAAGTTTTCCATTGTTTTCTACCTCTCATGTTAAAAATTGTACTTTAAAAAATACATCCGACCATATTCTATCACAAATATAGCAGCAATAAAACGCCAACCTTCACATTTCTCGGAAAGCAGGCGTTTTTAAACAAATATTTTATTCGTTTTCCATTCTCCAGTCGATACAACGCTTCAAATAATGCTCATATGCCGGATTCTTACACATTCCCTTACCCATAATATCGGAAATCTTTGCCACGTCCATGCCATTGCACATAGTTGTTTTCATCACAATATTGAGCGGCGGCACCTTGGTATCATTGGAAATATATGTTCCGATTCCAAACGCCACCTTTGCCTTCCCGGAGAAATACCGGTACAGGGAGGTTGCCCTATCAAAATCCAGGCTGTCGCTGAATAGCAGAGTTTTCGAGGCAGCATCAATTCCCAAAGACTGATAATGGGCAATCATTTTGTCACCCCATTCGTAAGGATCCCCGCTATCATGCCGGACACCGCTGAAGAGGGTCGCATATGTGAGTTGGAAATCCTTCAGGAAACAGTCTGTGGTAATGGCATCTGTCAGCGCAGTACCGTTTAACACACCGTATTCTTTTACCCACGCATCCAAAGCATACCAGTTGGAATAAGCCGGATTGTGCTTATGATTTCCCTGGCCCACACACATAATCCACTCATGGGCCATGGTTCCCACCGGTTTCAAATGATATTTCTTGGCAAGATAAACATTGGAGGTACCCACAAAAGTGGAATTCTCATAAGAAGCCTCCGCAAGCTTACGTACCGCATAGTCCTGTGCCTCACCGGATAATCTCCGACGCAGACCGAACTCACTGAAGGCACCGATGGTATATTCACCATCTATCAGTTTTTGAATCTTCCTGTCCAGCTTCTCCTGAAAAGAGGCAAGTAAGTCATCATAATCATAGGCCATGCGAAAATACACTTCATTTACAATAGCCAAAGTGGCAATCTCATACATGGAAGTATTCAACCAGGTTCCTCTGGTATCAATCGTCAGTCCGCAGGGAGAATCGGTGGTGATTTCAAAATCCGCAAAGCGAGGCTTCCAAAGCCGCAGAAAATCCACATAGGATCCCTTCATCCATGTGATGTTGTCTATGTACGCCAGCTCGTCCTCCGTAAACTGCAGTTCACAGTAGGCTTTGATCTGCTCTGTGATCTCCTCCACCATTTCCTTCGTAAAATGAACATCTTCATTCCGACACTTAAAGGACCATGTGGTCTTATAATCACTAAACTGGTGATAAATAGCCTGCCCCATGGAGAATTTGTAAAGATCTGTGTCCAGCAAACTGGTAATAATCCGGTTTAATCTCATCTGTTTATACCTCGTATATGCTATACTTCTTCCAGCATTTTCTCAGGGTCTTCTGCTGCCTTGACCTTGTCATTGGCTTTCACAATGATCCCCTGCTCGTCAATCAAATACGTAGTGCGGACTACACCCATGGATACTTTTCCGTAATTTTTCTTTTCTTTCCAAACATCATAGGCTTCTATCACTTTTCTCTCCGGATCTGCCAACAAAGTAAATGCCAGACCGTACTTCTCTTCAAACTTTTTATGGGAAGCCACAGAATCCTTGCTGACACCAAGGATCACTGCTCCTTTCTCCTGAAACTGGGGATATCTGTCAGAAAATCCGCAGGCCTGCTTGGTACAGCCCGGTGTATTATCCTTGGGATAAAAATAAAGGATCACCTTTTTCCCAAGATAATCTGACAGTTTATGCATTTCTCCATTCTGATCCGGCAAAGAAAAATCCGGTGCCTTTGTTCCAACTTCTAACATGTGTTTTACTCCTTCCAATCGTGAATTATTTCAAGTCCTGCAGTTCTTCCACTGCCTCCATATAACGATCCATCCACTGATTCTGTGCCAGCATATTCCGTTCCCGTTCATTCACCTGATCAGGATCCTCCGGCCACTCATCTCCTTCCTCCAACTCCTGCATGGCAAGCCAACAGTCAGCCACTTCCAACTGTTCTGTCTGCCCGAAGTCATTTTCCAGAGTAACCAAAACCATCAGCGGTTCCCCCGGCATCCTTTCCTCACATCCGTAATCAGCTTCCTCTATTCTTCGTATCACCCAGCCACGGGGACGGGGAAATTGGTTCTTTTCCTGTCCCTTCGGCTCTTTTTCTGTTTTCATATCATGATCATCCCGGAAATTATTCATAGCAACGCTCCAAACCACCTGGGCGTTATTAACGGCAAGATGGGGATCGCACTTCCGTGCCGCATTTTCACCTGCACTTCTATGCCATCCGCTATCTATCGTAACTTGTCGGGCAACTTTTGACAATATCCAATTACAGCATAATCAGTAATTGATACCATTGACTGCCAACACACCATCCACAACGCCAATCCACTGCAAAGTTGTCTTCATAAAAACCGGCATTCCTCCCCGTTTTCTTTCTTTATTATATAGATACTGTAATCGTTGAAAAAGTTTCAAAATACATCATGATGATAAAGAAAAGCACTCAAGATTTACTCTCAAGTGCTCTTCATCATACCATATTCTGTGCCATACAATTTTAATATTCTTCTTTCAACAGTAGAAACCGGGCTTCTGTTTTCCGCCTTC
>CALZKI010000168.1 GCA_945787995.1 uncultured Lachnospiraceae bacterium
TTTGGTTGCCGGGAGGGTGATGGTTACCCTTAAGACCAAATATGTATGAAATATGCGGGGAGTATCATATTCCACAGATAGATTTCTTATAATAGAATAAGATAATAATTAAGAATGTGAAATATGAATGATTGATAAACGGTCGAATAAGAAAAGAACTATTGCATCCAAATTGCTATCCATTGTTTTGAGCTTTCTTTCGATTTTTTCACTATGTTTTATTTCGTGTATTCCTGTTCACGCGGCACCGGATATCACGTCGCCTTCTTACATAGTGATGGAAGCCAGTACCGGAAGAGTGATCTGTGAAGAAAATGCCAATGAAAAAAGAAGTCCGGCAAGTATCACGAAGATTATGACATTGTTGGTTACGTTCGATCAGATTGAGAAGGGGAGAGTACATCTGACAGACCAAGTGGTAACAAGCGCATATGCCAAGTCTATGGGTGGATCCCAGGTGTTTCTGGAGGAAGGAGAGATACAAAGCCTGGAAACGTTGATCAAATGTATTGCAATTGCTTCCGGTAATGATGCCAGCGTGGCGGTAGCTGAGCATGTTGCGGGAAGTGAACCGGAATTTGTGCGTATGATGAATGACCGGGCAGAGCAACTGGGACTTACAGGAACGCATTTTCTGGATTGCTGCGGTCTGTCTGATTCGGATGAGCATTACACAACTGCTGCAGATGTGGCGAAAATGTCAAGAGAGTTGATTACCAAATATCCACAAGTGTTAGACTACACAGGGATTTGGATGGAAGATATTACACATGTGACAAATAAGGGATCGGAAACCTTCACATTGTCCAGTACCAATAAGCTGTTAAAACTATATAACTGGACTACCGGTCTGAAAACCGGTTCTACTTCAAAAGCAATGTATTGTCTATCGGCGACAGCGAAGAAAGACGATCTGGAAATGATTGCAGTTGTTCTGGGAGCTCCCACTAACAAAGCGAGATTCAATGATGCTATGGCATTATTAAGCTATGGTTACAGTGTCAGCAGATTATATGAGGATTCCAATCAGGATACTTTACCTAATCTGCCGGTAAAAGGTGGTGTGCAGGATTATCTGCGTCTGGCCTATGGGGATACCTTCCGCTACGTAGATGTGGATGGAAATGATCTGTCCTTGATTGAGAAAGAACTTGTTTTGGAACCGGAGGTTGTGGCACCTATCGAGGAAGGTCAGGCGGTAGGAGAAATGGTATACAAACTGAAAGGAACCAGAATCGGAAGCGTTTCCATTCAGGCTGCCCAGGCTGTTCCCAAGGCAACATATATGGATTGTCTTTTGCGTCTTGGTGACCGGTTGCTGTTTGGAGTGGTTTGACATGCTTTCTCCACTTTGGTATGCTAGATGAGTATGATCGGAGGCACTATGTGGACAATACTGATTAGTTGTATTTGTATCGTTGCATTGTTTTTCCTTATTGTCATGTTGATCGATGGCAATAGATTTGTGGTGCGGACCTATCAGATCTCATCTGAAAAAATAGCAAAGCCAAGGCGGGTTTTGCTGGTGTCAGACCTGCATAACAAAAGTTATGGAAAAAACAACGATCGGGTATTTGAAAAAATAGAAGAATTGAAGCCGGATTTTGCTTTGATAGGTGGAGATTTGGTGACTGCCAGTCCGGGAGAAAAAGCGGATGTTGCTCTGCAGTTTGCTCAAAGATTGTCGGGTATGTGTCCGGTATATTATGGTCTGGGAAATCATGAATACAGGTTGCGTTTGTACCCTGAGAAGTATTGTATCCACGGATATGAACAGAAACTGAAAAAAATGGGGATACACCTTTTGGATAATGGAAGGATCGCAGTAGATGATGACATTGAAATTGCCGGTTTTTCCATTGAAAGATACTATTACCGAAGGTTGGCGAAGCATGAAATGACTTCGGAGTATCCGAAACAAAAACTGGGTTCCTGCAATGAGAAACGTTTTCAGATTATGATAGCGCATAATCCTGAGTATTTTGAAGCTTATGCCGGATGGGGAGCTGATTTAACAGTGTCCGGACACGTGCATGGCGGGGTTATGCGTTTGCCTTTTTTGGGGGGCGTGATTTCTCCCAGGTTGACACTTTTTCCCAAATATGATGGGGGAATGTTTGAACAGAACGGAAGGTTTATGGTTGTCAGCCGTGGTTTAGGGACACATACATTGCCTATTCGCATTTTTAACCCGGGAGAACTGATCATGATTGAGCTGAACCCGGTCGGACACATGCAATAAAAAAACAGCTGCAAAAAGGGACTATTTCTAATATATTGGAGGTTACCCATGGGTATTCCGGTAAGATTGGATGTATTTGAAGGTCCTCTGGATCTTCTTTTGCACTTAATTGATAAGAATAAAGTAGATATATATGATATTCCGATTGTGGAGATTACGGATCAGTATCTGGAATATATCAGATCCATGAAAGAACAGGATATGAATGTCATCAGTGAATTCCTTCTGATGGCAGCAACCTTAATTGACATAAAATGTCGGATGCTGTTGCCCAGAGAAGTGGATGAAAATGGGGAAGAGGAAGATCCCAGAGATGAACTGGTGCAGAAGCTTTTGGAATATAAGATGTATAAATATATGTCCTTTGAGCTGCGTGACAAGCAGTTGGATGCCAGCTATGCCATGTTCAAGGAGCCTACTCTTCCAAAAGAAGTAGAGGAGTACAGAGAACCACTTAACTATGACGAGTTGATCGGAGACATGACTTTGACAAAGCTTCATGAGATTTTCAAATCCATGGTAAAACGTCAGGAGGACAAGATTGACCCTGTCAGAAGTACCTTTGGCAAGATAGAAAAGGATGAGGTGGACATCGGCAAAAAGGCCGGATACATAACGGAGTATATCAGCAGGCATAAGCGTTTCAGTTTTAAGCAACTGTTGGAAAAGCAGGGGAGTAAACAGGAACTCATCGTTACATTTCTGGTTATTTTGGAAATGATTAAGATCGGTAGAGTGAGCATTGAACAGGAAGACACTTTCTCAGACATTATTGTTACTACCAATGAAGGGGAAGAGGAAGAGTTTGATGTAAGCAACATTTTTGCATAAATTATTCGTAGCTATCACAGATAGATGAAAAGATGGAGAGAACGCAGATGAATCAAGAGCTGGATGCAAATCAAGTACAGGATGCAAATCAAGTATTGGATGTTACAGGAAATAATGAGAATCAGCCGGAAGAAATGCATGATGAAGGAACAGGAGCAATCGCTGGAGAAACATCAGACAAAGCGGAACCGGACAAAGACCGACTGAAAGCTACCCTGGAAGCGATTTTATTTACTATGGGAGAATCGGTGGATATTGATCGATTGGCTCTGGTAATCGAGCAGAAAAAATCTTTTACGAAGAAACTGTTAAAAGAGATGGAGGAAGAGTACACTGCATCCCATAGGGGTATTACGTTGTTGTGGCTGGAAGATGCCGTACAGTTATGCACCAAGAGTGAGTTCTACAGCGATCTGATAAAGATCGCTAAAACGCCTAAGAAGATCACGCTGACAGATACTGTGATCGAAACGCTGTCTATTATCGCTTATAAGCAGCCTGTAACGAGACAGGAGATCGAACGTATCAGAGGTGTAAGCTGCGATCATGCAATGAACAAGCTGTTGGAGTATGATCTGATTACGGAATTGGGAAGACTGGATGCACCCGGCAGACCGCTTCTATTTGGCACCACAGAACAGTTCTTAAGATGCTTTGGGGTTTCTTCCATTGACGAGCTGCCTGAAATCGACCATGTGAAGATGGAGGAATTTAAGGTAGAAGCAGAAAAAGAAATCTCAGGCCAGGGAGCCGGTGATCAGGTAGACGGTCAGATTTCACTGGATATTTGATTGGACAAGTAAGAACCTTTTTGACAGAAATGTCCGAGAGGTTCTGTTATTTTGGAGGCGAAGCCCAGGCGTTATGGAAGAGGCTGTGCATTGGGAAGGAGTAAAGCTATGAAGGCACAAACGGATACCCTTTTAT
>CALZKI010000169.1 GCA_945787995.1 uncultured Lachnospiraceae bacterium
AGTTACATTCTATCTTATTTTATGTAAAAAGAAAAGAATAAAACTGGGAATATATTCTGAAAAAATACATAAAAATCCTTTTGTTTCGCAAATAGCCACTTTACAGCAGATAGTAAACATGCTATTCTTACGCCATCGGAAGTAATTCTGCTTCCATAATTCATTTCACAAGAAGATTGTTCTTCTTTCGGCGTTTCGCCAACATTTCATTCAAATTATCACTTCAGAAAGGAACATGTCTATGAACAAAAATCTATCATCACCAGGACACTCTACAACCAACACATCTCTTACGGAAGAATCTTCTTTCATGGAAGCCGCGATGGAAATAAGTGCACCACTTCCATACGTCAAGTTTTTGGCCGAGCCTACTGAAAAACTTCGAGAAGAATTACAACATGCCACCGGCGAAATCAAGTATGGCGGAACCAACAATTACATGTTTCAAGCCTTTCTTCAGGAAAATAATGAAGCACTTCGAAATCTGATCTGTTCTGTCTTACACCTGGATCCCAGCTCTGTAGTCTCTATCGAAATCACAAATCCCATTCTTCTAGGCAAATTCATTGAAAACAAAACCTTTATTCTGGATATCAAGGCACTGATGAACAATCAGACAGTAATCAATCTGGAAATGCAGATCGAAGATCAGCATAACTGGCCGGAACGTTCCCTGGGGTATCTCTGTCGTTCTTTTGATAACCTGAACACCGGTGATGAATATCGTACTGTAAAGCCGGCAATACATATTGGTTTCCTGGATTTTCATCTCTTCAAAGACGCACCTGAATTTCATGCCGTATATCAGTTATTGAACATGAAAAATATGCATGCTTATACTGACAAATTCTCCCTACATGTGATAGACTTAAAACACATAGATTTAGCAACTGAGGAAGATAAAGCTTATCAAACCGATGTATGGGCTGCCTTCTTCAAAGCAAAAACATGGGAGGAAATGCGTATGTTAGCAGAAAAGAAACCAGGATTACAATCATCTGTTGAAACTCTATACCAACTGAATAGTGATGAGCAAATACGCGAGACCCTCGACCGCTTTGTAAGGGCTCAAAGAAGAGAACAGGGATATCTGGATACAATCTCGGAGCAGCAGGAAAGGATCTCCTCTCAAGAGAATACAATCTCCTCTCTTGAGCAAGAAGTCGCTGCATTGCGTGCAGAGTTGGAAGCACTACGAGCTCAGAAATAAATAACAGAACAAGAATAAGCCCTGCATTTCTGATGAACTTTCTCACTTTGCAACAAAACTAAGGAAACCCATCAGAAATGCGGGGCCATTTTTTTTTAGTAGTGCCACGGGGACACCAAAAAGGCCAAAAACTCCGTCCCCGGTGGTTTATTAGGGCTTGCAACCGGGGCTGTATAATGATATAGTAAAAGAACTCGACCGAGATAGTCAATTTGGGGATAGAAATCGGGAATCAGTATGATCAGGGTATTTTATAGGGTAGCAGAACAGTGATTAAGTGGGGAAGGAATGTATGAACGAGAAATTTTTTGATCTGAAACAGGAAAAACAGGACAGAATGATCAATGCAGCCTTGAAAATCTTTGCGAAGAATGGGTACAAACATGCCAGCACCGATGAGATCGTTGCGGAAGCAAGCATCAGTAAGGGATTGCTGTTCCACTATTTCGGAAGTAAGCAGGGATTGTATGATTTTCTTTATGATTACAGTGTACGTTTTCTGATGCTGGAAACAAAGTCGTTAGTACCGGAAACGGAAACAGATTATTTCCGCATTATGAAGTTATTGGAGCAGGCCAAAATGCAGGTTGGCAAAAATTATCCTTATTTGAAAATGTTCTTGGAGACCGCTGTGGGAGAAGATGATGCAGAAGCAGTGGTTGTGATGGAAGAAAAGCGTCTGGCACTGCAAAATATGTATGACGGTTTTCTGGAAAGAATCGATCAGAAGAGATTTCGCCCGGATATCGATATTCGTAAGCTTCATAATATGATGACCTACACCTTGCGTGGCATTATGGAAGAACATTTGGAAAACCAGACCTTCCAGAATGAGCGCCTCTATGATGAGAGCTGCAGTTATATAGACATGATGAAAGCAATGGCTTATGCGTAATGCATAAGCCATTTTTGCAAGAATGTAACAAATCAATGCCATACCACCCAGTTAACCAAATAGCCAAGTAATACTGCTATGAAGGTGAAGGGGATTCCGATTTTGGCAAAATCAACCATTTTTACAACATATCCCTCTTTTCTCAGGATACCGATTCCGGCTACGTTGGCAGAGGCTCCAAAGGGAGTCAGATTACCGCCAAGGGTAGCACCAAGCAAAAGACCGAAGTACAAAAGAGTCGGTTCTATGACAAGATTTGAGGCAATGGATTCTACTACAGGAAGCATGGAAGCAACGTAGGGAATATTATCGATGAAAGCAGAGAGAAGCACGGAAGAAAAAACAAGTACCGTATAAAGCATCAAAAGATTGTGACTTCCCATTCCTGCGAATTTTTGGGCAATGGCATCGACTATTCCGGTATTGGTGAGACCTGCAATAACAATAAACAGTCCCAAAAGCATACCAAGGGTTTCGTACTCCAAATTGCACACAAAATGTCGTATGGAGGATATGCTTTTCTCGCGAATACTTTTCTGTAACAAACCAAACACACAGATAATCAAGCATATCAGGCCGTTTTTATAATCGTCCACATAGGGCAGACGGAAAAAAGAGGCAATAATTAACCCTGCAATGACGAACAGCAGAAGAAGGGTTGGAATATAGTCAGATACTTCGGTTTTCGTGGAAACAGCAACCTTTTGTTTCAGACCGCGGAATAACCATAACAGAACAAACAGTGTTCCCAGTGCACCAAGTTCCACAGTAAAGAAAATGGATGGTTTACCCTTCCACCAGATAAAGTCCCAAAAACTCATATCCGTATAGCTGCCAAGCAGAATACTGGTGGTGTCGCCAACCAGCGTGGCTGCTCCCTGCAGGTTGGATGATACGGCAATCGCGATGATCACAGGCACTGGGTTGATTTGCTGCTTTTTGCAAACGGCCAGACCTACCGGAGCTATCATCAGCACGGTGGCCACATTGTCTACAAAAGCAGATATCATGCCGGCAAACGCGGCCAGTGCGATGATTGCCAGGCACACGCTGGGAGATTTTGACAAAATGATGTCTGCAAGCAGAGCCGGCATGCCGGATTGAATAAAGAGATGCACGATGCCCATGGTTCCAACCAACATCATTATGACATTCCAATTGATTACGTGCAAAATACTATTTAAGGGAACGGTGCCCGAAAGCACCATCCCCAATGCCCCTGCCAGGGCAAAATATACTCTTTTTCCCGGGAAAATCAGCATTCCCAGATACATTATTCCAATAATGATGAAAACTATATTCATTTTTTATCCTCTCTCGTACCATATTCCCCAGATAATGCCGCCCAAAGCCAGCAATATTATTATGATTTTTACAACAATACTGTCCATTTGTTCTCTCCCTTCTAGTCATATAGGGATGCACCATATTTGATCATCCGATAGATTTTGAATCCAATGACTGCAACCAGGGAAAAAATGCAATACAAAGAAGACAGTAGTCCAACACTACCGCCTATAATAATGATAGACCATAATACAATATTCATTTTGTAAGCTCCTTCTTGTTGATTTTCTAAAGATTGACTGGGATCAAGAAAGAACAGACAGGCCTTTTTGCCCATCCTGGTGATGAATATATAGAATGATAGAAAGTCTTTGCTTCACCTGCAGCATAAAGACAGAGAAAAGCAAAAAACATAAAGACATAAATATGGAAAAAAGGTGACTGAGAAGAGGTAAGGACAACAGACGAACCGGTGTCCTGACTTTTCGCAAGGTATTTTGAAAATTGCTGAAAAATCGGCCGATATGCAGAGATTGCTGCTTCCCTACTGAGAGAGTGACCGGAATCTCAGGTGTGGTGATCAA
>CALZKI010000170.1 GCA_945787995.1 uncultured Lachnospiraceae bacterium
CTGCGGCAGATTGTTCTTATATGGTTTGATCATTTTCTTTCCTCTTTTCTGCTATATCAGGACAGGCAATACTTCGTACCTCTGCCGTTTCCACGGCATTCCACATACCCTTTTTCTATCAGAGAATTCAGCAGACGGATCGTCTTCGCCTTGCTGAAACCGGTATATGCTGCAACTTCACTGCTGGCAAGAAGGCTTCTCATTTTTAATGCATTGATGATTTTCTCTTCATCTGCAGTTACTTCATAGGTATTTCTCAGTACCGGTAAAATCACACTGATGACATTCTCTGTAATGTGAAACTGTGGCTTTAAAGTAGCTTCTTCATATGACTCCATAATTCGTCTGATTCCGGTTCCAAACATTTCTATATAATGCATCCGGAAGAACACGTTGCCTAAAACAGGATTTCGAAGACATGATATTTCTCCATTCAGATACTCTTCTTCCGTGATTCCCTTTGGAAGTCCTCCCGGAGACTTTATTTCAATCCTGTCTTTAAACAGAGAAATACGGACATGAGAATTCATATCCCAGTTTCTGTGAACCAATGCATTTGCAACTGCCTCACGGAATGCAGCCTCTGGTATAAACTCTTTCGTTTTACGTTCAATTCCTGTTATCTCTTCGCACTGATAATATCGTTTATATTCTTCCATCGCTTTGTCAAACTGTTTCAGGACAGATTCTTTCTCAATGGTTACCCTGTCCATGATTTCGCTTATGGAATTCCCAAAACGTGCAATATCAACACCATAAAAACTGTTTTTATCAGCCAGCAAAGCAGCTGCATTGTTATATTTTCCGCTTTCTGTGTAGAGGCCCAATGTACGAAGAATATCTTCCGTTAGCTCCTTTATACCCATCTTTTCCTGCATTTTCTTTTCAAGCAAGCGGAAAGAAAGCTCTTTTTCCCCACAGGAAAGCGATTCAAAATACAGATTTGATCCGTTCAAAATCAGTTTTTTCAGTTCTGCCTGATCAACTTCAATGGAGGCAGTATCGCTCCGTCTGTATGCTTTCCCCTTATACATATAAGGAGTATATTCTCCTTTATGAACGGTAAGTTTGATAATATTGCCCGATTCAATCTGCAGTTCAAAATCAGGCTTCGGCGAAATGCTGTCGTTAATCCGGTTCTCTATATCCAGGCAGACTTTGTCCGGATGATCAACGCCACACGTCTTCCCCTCATCATCGACTCCAAATAGTATTTCGCCGTCATTAAAATTAGCAAAGGCACTTACTGTTTTTAAGAATGTATTTGAAACCTCTGATTTGAATTCCAAATATTTGTGTTCTCTCATAACATACCTCCAATTTTATGCTGCTTTATGCTACATTTATCGTATCACGGAAAAAACGTAAATGCAACGTATTTTTTTACGAATCATTTGTGTTTCATATCAGCTTCCGTCAGCATATCTGCAGTCCAGACATATGCCGTTCCCCGTTCTTCACTCCAGTCTCTATCTTCCGGAATATAAACACTTTTCAGAAATTCATCCAGAAGCTTATTTATCTCACTCCTGAGGTATTTCCATTCTTTGTTGTTGACAGAAATAATATCTCTAGGCCCGCATTCTCCGCTTTCAATCAGAACACCCTGCACGTTATATCCTTCTGGTTCGAAATAATGATCAATCAAATAATCCAGCCAGACATGATGATCACCAAATTTCGTACATCCCAAAATTAATCGGTCCTCCTTATTGATCCACCATGGACAGGCCGTCCCATTTTCATCATCCCCTTTTCATTTTAAGCTTTGTACGTTTCACACGAGTTGTATGTTTCCATTTTAATCCTGTATTGTTCTTCCTGTCAAATTCGAATCCTGTCGAACTATGGCGAAAAGAGACTTTTCTGCAACAGAAAACCCTCCCGGGCATAAACCTTGGGAGGGTCTGTTTCTTCTGAATTGTGAAATTGTACCGAGGGCACCAATTATCTCTTGGAGAACTGGCTTGCTCTTCTTGCCTTTTTCAGACCGTACTTCTTTCTTTCCTTCATTCTCGGGTCTCTGGTTAAGAAACCAGCAGCCTTCAGAGGTGCTCTGAATGCTTCCTTGTCAGCTACGCACAGAGCTCTGGAGATACCGTGTCTCAGTGCACCAGCCTGACCGGTGAAACCGCCGCCGTATACAGTAGCGATAACGTCGAACTTTCCTTCGCAGCCGGCAACTTCGAACGGTCTTCTTACTTCTCTCTTAACGATTTCCATACCGAAGTATTCTTCCAGCGGCTTCTTGTTTACAGTGATGTTTCCGGTTCCAGGGATTAATCTAACTCTGGCCACGGAACTTTTTCTTCTGCCTGTTCCCTGATACTGAATCTTTGCCATTGTCTATTCCTCCCTTTCCTTAAAATTCCCAGGTTTCCGGCTTCTGTGCAGCATGTGCATGCTCAGGACCAGCATAAACCTTTAATTTCTTAAACATCTGTCTTCCAAGCTTTCCATCAGGCAGCATGCCTTTTACAGCATGGCGGATGATTTCTTCCGGCTTGGTTGCCTGCAGTTTTTCGAAAGTAACTTCTCTCAGACCACCTGGGTATCCGGTATGTCTCTTGTAGATCTTTTCTTTTCTCTTCTTACCGGTTACTTCCACCTTTTCTGCGTTGATTACGATCACGTAGTCGCCACAGTCAACATGCGGAGTGTAAATCGGCTTCTTCTTGCCTCTCAGAATGGAAGCAACTTCGGATGCAAGTCTGCCCAGAGTCTTGCCTTCTGCATCGATCACGTACCACTTACGTTCTACTTCTGCAGGTTTTGCGATAAATGATTTCATTCTTTTTCCTTTCTACCTACTAAGATTTTTACAAAATCGCTTTCGGCTTTGTCTACTGGGATTTCACTGCTTGCGGACAGCAAAATCTGTTTCGATATACTAAAACTTTTTAGTTTGGGGTCCCGGACGGATCTCCATCCTGCGCCCCTGCACACACAGTGCGAAACTATTATATAGCCAAATCCGCTGAATTGCAAGCTTTTTTTGAATTTTGTCCTCAAAAACATTCTATCAATTGCAGGATGGCATCTTTTACAGCACGATCAGTTCCGTCACATAGACCGCCACGCAGGAGGCCACAGCCACCTTGAACAGATTTCCGTCAATCCAGGCCACAACCACAGCCACAAGAAAGGCCACGATACCGGAGACCGGCGTGCTGGTTGCCCGGGAGTTTTACACTTTTGAAGTTGAAAAACTCGGAACAGATACTGAAATCAGAGAAAAGACCGGCAGAGATCCTGCCGAGTGGGCAAGGGAACGCACTGCCTTTCTGACCCTTCAGGAAAAAGAAGCGGAAAAAGATATTTCCATTCCCTTCTCCCCTAACAAACTCATTTTGTGATATTTTGAAGAAACTCTGTTTCTCTCGTATCTTAAACCCTTGCTCCAAGGCAGCGACCTATGATTTTTCAAACAAATTGCTTGAGCAACCGAATTTTGAGAAACACCACATTTATCGTTCTCTGACTGTCTTTGCACAACATTTCGATCAGATTCAGGCGGAACTTTACAAAAATAGCCTGAAACTCGGACAGAGAAATACGGGTGTGATCTACTATGATTGCACTAATTTCTTCTTTGAAATTGAAGAACCTGGCGCTGACGGCCTTAGACAATACGGGAAAGGCAAGGAAAACAGACCTCTTCCTATCGTTGAAATGGGGCTGTTTATCGACCGTGATGGAATCCCGCTGTCCCTTTGCATCAATCCCGGCAATACCAATGAACAGACTACGATGAAACCTCTGGAACAAAAAATGATGAAGGACTTCGATATGTCAAAATTCATCGTATGCACAGATGCCGGACTTTCCTCCAAGGCAAACAAAAAATTCAACTCCATGGCAGCGCGGGGATATATCTCCACGCAATCTCTGAAAAAATTAAAAGCAAGCCTCCAGGAAACAGCTCTGGATCCAACGCAGTGGTATCTGATGGGCTCCAAAACAAAATACCGAAA
>CALZKI010000171.1 GCA_945787995.1 uncultured Lachnospiraceae bacterium
ATCACTTTTTGAAAGTGTTGATAATCTTTTGTGGAGTTCCAGTCACCGCCCCAGGTGAAGCCATGCTCCTTGAAGAGACGATAGCACAAATCGTTGGTATCAATTTTATAAGGGAAATCCTGTGTTCTATCGGCATAGATTTCACTGCCCTTTGGCGAGATATAGGTTTCGCCGGTGCCATTTTTGTTGTAGACAATGTATGGATTGTAGTAGGGATTGATGTCAATAGCGAGACCCAATGCATGTTTGGAAAGGCGGGTGGTGCCATCCACCACCCGGTAATTGAAGCAGGAGGTGTTGTTGGCTTCCATGGATAAAGTATCATCACCACCGTATTCATCCACCAGTTCTATTTTTTCTATTTGATATTCATTCTGATATAGTTCATAGAATATTTCTACCAGATCCTGGGCAATGGCCTGATTGCAAATGATCTCGCCAATCTGCGTTTCTGCCTGGAAATCATAATACAGTACCTTAAGGTATCTTAATTCATCATAAGTAATATCAGGATTCTCTTTGTAAGAAATTCCTGTAATACGTTCTTTTACCTGATCAGGCAGCGGTTCATAGTAGAACCCTTCCTGAAAAACAGTTCTTGTATCGTTCATGTCCTGATTGTCTCCCGGATTATCGTTATTATTTTGTACAGAATTCTTGACCGTCGAACCGGTATCTGCCTGTTCATCCGATATCGCATTCTCTTCTTTGGGAATGTCTTTTGTATTTTCATTTTGACTGTCAGATGTAGTAGGAGCTGACTCGCCTTCTGCTGTGGATTCTGATTGCTCTGCATCAGAATCGGCATTTGGTATCGAATCTGAGGCATGCCCTTCTTTGGCAGAGGTGTTTTCAGATGCAGTCTGGGAGGGATCGGTATTCTCCGGTTCTGCGTGAGGTGCATAGGCAATCTCCGGATTCTTGTCTGCGTAATCCGAGAGGGTATCACCGCCGTTAAAAACACGAACGGCAATAGAGGAGAGCAGAATCACCAGTCCCATAATACCAAGATATTTTAGCAATGTATTTTTATTTATCATTAGAAACTACTCCGATCATTGAAGCAATATGAACAAAAAAGTGTAAAATTGCCTTGAATAGTTATATAGTACCACAGTTTACTGGTGCTTGCACTCGTATTCCATATCATGTAAAATATTCCAAATGGGTATTATTAAAACAAAGGATTTAACATTTGAATATATCAGACGGGATGAGGAAGGCAATGTAGAAGGAATCACCACGGCCGTGGATCATGTGGATTTGGATGTCAAACCGGGACAGTTTATCGCAATCCTGGGACATAACGGTTCCGGAAAATCTACACTTGCAAAACATCTGAATGCAATACTGACTCCAACGGATGGCACTGTTTGGGTGGACGGATACGATACGAAGGAAGAGGAGCATATCTGGGATATCCGCCAAACAACAGGCATGGTTTTTCAAAATCCGGACAATCAGATTATTGGACAGGTTGTAGAAGAGGATGTGGGATTCGGACCGGAAAATATCGGAGTTCCTACAAAGGAAATTTGGGAGCGCGTGGAAGAAAGCCTGAAGGCTGTAGGTATGTATGAATATAGAAAGTCCTCACCTAACAGACTCTCCGGCGGACAGAAGCAGAGAATTTCCATTGCAGGTGTACTTGCTATGCACCCAAAGTGCATTGTTCTGGACGAGCCAACTGCTATGCTGGATCCAAACGGGCGTAAGGAGGTCATCCGTGCTGCCAGAGCCCTGAACGATGTGGAGGGTATTACTGTTATCCTGATTACACACTATATGGAAGAAATTGTTTATTGCGACAAAGTCTTCGTGATGGATAAAGGTAAGGTCGCACTTTCCGGAACACCGAAAGAGGTTTTCTCGAAAGTGGATGAGCTTAGAAAATTGCGTTTGGATGTTCCCCAGGTGACCATTCTTGCCGAAGAACTCAGAAAAGCAGGACTTCCTTTAGACCCCGGTATTTTGACTGCCGATGAATTGGCTGAAAAATTGAAGGGACTGTATAAAGCGTAGACATATATTAAAAACTTAGGAGACTTGTATAAAGTCCTTATGTTTTGAAAGAAAGATAGAGAAAAGACGGCCAGAATCTTGGCTTGCATTGGAGAAACAGATGCCAATTATTGTGAATCATGTCAGCTATGTGTATCAGAAGGATACCAAGATGGCTGTATATGCGTTGAAAGATATTCAATTGAAAATAGAAGATGGCGAGTTTATCGGACTGATCGGACACACCGGTTCCGGTAAATCCACTTTGGTGCAGCATTTGAACGGTTTGCTTTCTCCCTCAGAGGGAGAGATTTATTACAACGGACAGGATATTGCTGATCCGGAGTTCGATAAGAAATGGCTGCGTTCTCAGGTAGGGTTGGTATTTCAATATCCGGAACACCAGTTGTTTGAAGTAGATGTTTTTTCGGATGTATGTTTCGGCCCCAAGAATTTGGGACTGGACAAAAAGGAAGTGGAATTGCGTGCTTATGAAGCACTTCGTATGGTAGGGCTGGAGGATGATTATTTTTACCAGTCGCCCTTTGATCTGTCCGGCGGACAGAAGAGAAGAGTTGCCATTGCCGGCGTTTTGGCAATGAAACCGAAGGTGCTGATTTTGGATGAGCCTACTGCCGGTCTGGATCCAAAGGGTAGAGAAGAAATCCTGGATCTGATCAGCAAACTTCGAAAAGAGGCAGGCATGACGATCATTCTGGTATCCCACAGTATGGACGATGTGGCCAAATATGTGGACCGTTTGATTGTTATGGATCACGGACAGGTAAAATATGATGCAGAGCCTTCCGAAGTCTTTGCTCACGCGGAAGAATTGGAAGAAATCGGACTTGCGGCACCGCAGGTGACTTACATGATGGAGAAAATCCGTCAGGTGGGATTACCCGTTAATACGAATGTTACCACGGTGGAAGAAGCAAAAGAGGAAATTTTGCGCGTATTACGATAATTGTGCCACGCAATGTAGAGCGATGCATTGTTTGGAGTGGAGATAGAAATGATTCGAGATATTACACTGGGACAATATTATCCTGAAGACTCTGTGATCCACAGACTGGATCCAAGAGTTAAGACGGTTGCAACAATCCTCTTTATTGTTGCACTTTTTTTGGTAAATAATGTATGGGGATATGTTATCGCTGCAGGTTTTTTGGCAGTGGTTATCAAGCTATCCAAGGTTCCTTTTAAATATATGATCAAGGGTATGAAGGCTATTGTTTTCCTGCTTTGCATTACAGTGGTTTTTAACCTGTTTCTGACACCCGGAGAACCGCTCATTTCTCTTTGGAAGCTTACCATTACAAAGGAAGGGTTAAAGACCGCTTTCTTTATGGCCTTTCGTTTATCCTTTTTGATTATTGGTTCTTCTGTTATGACGTTAACCACCACCCCAAATCATTTAACGGACGGAATGGAGAAACTTATGAATCCGTTAAAAAGGGTAAAAGTGCCGGTGCATGAAATCGCCATGATGATGTCAATTGCCTTACGCTTTATTCCTATTTTATTAGAGGAAACAGATATCATTATGAAAGCACAGATGGCCCGTGGTGCAGATTTTGAAAGCGGAAATATCATCAAGCGTGCGAAAGCCATGGTGCCCCTTCTGGTACCGCTGTTTATCTCTGCTTTTCGCCGGGCCAATGATCTGGCCATGGCAATGGAAGCCAGATGCTATAGGGGTGGCGACGGAAGAACGAAAATGAAGCCCTTGCAGTACTACAAGAGGGATTATGTGGCATACGCGGTTATCTATAGTTTTGTGATTGTATGCGGATTATCGAGAATGTTGTAAAGATATGCGGATTATCAGGAACATTGAAACGATATGTGTGTCCGCAATATGGATAATCCGGTTATTTCTTGTCGTATAGGAAATTGCTTTCCTATACGACAAAAAGCCTCCGGCAGGATGCGC
>CALZKI010000172.1 GCA_945787995.1 uncultured Lachnospiraceae bacterium
ATAATGCTCATACTCTCATGATAAAGTACATACCCTCATGATAAAGCTTATACACGCATGATAAACGGACTCATTGGCAAGTCATAAGAGTTATATACCAATGCACCGCTGTTCGTGTCAGCCCAGATATAACGAATCTGCGCGGGCTCTTCTGTCATCTCATCGGAGGTCAAAATAATCATAGTGTCCAGAACCTGTACGTTTGGACGGATGACCGTTCCATCTACACCGATCACTTCGAAATCTTTTACCACCATACCTTTATCTTCGGAGGAAGCATACAATCCGGTTCCCACATTTCTGCAGAGCAATTGCACCTCATAACGGTACACGCCTTCTCTCTCCTCCAGGGTCTGCACATGGGCCACATGTACCGCAGGGCTTTCGCCTCTGTATACTTTTCTGTATTCTTTTTCATACGCCAGAAGTGCCAGTCTGCGCCCTATTTCTTTTTTGTTTAAAGGATGTAAATCGTTATCTTCACCCAGATCCATGGTTACCACCATGTAACAGTCAGGAATCGCCTGGGCCATTCTCTGTTTCTCACGAAGCTCTCTCCAACCGGAATATTCACTGCCCGGAGAATCAATGGTAAAATTGGGCAGTTGTACGCAGTAGAAAGGAATGCTTTCATCCTTCCACATCTTTCTGTAGCCACCAATCAGCATTTTCAACGCATCCAGGTAGTTCACAGAATACCCTGCATTGGATTCACCCTGATACCATAAAATACCACCGATTGTATAATTGTGACAGGGCGCAGTCATCCCATTATAAAGGACAGTTGGCTTCCAGTGCACAAAGTCTGTTGGCGGCACCTGTCTCTGGGTGGTACCAATCTGATACTCCCAGGTACCTTTCAAGTCGATTTCACCCAGTTCTGACCAAACTGCATACATTTTATTGATGGTAAATCTTCCCCTGCCATTCTCGACAATGACACGAAGGACTATCGTATTTTCTCCTTCCACAAGCACGCCTTCCGGAATCTCGTACTTTCGAGGAGGATACTCGTAAGGTGTCTCGCCTACCTTTACGCCATTTACATAACATGTGTCGCTGTCCACAATCGTGCCGAGCCAAACATGCATCGGCTTTCCTGCCATTTCCGCAGGCACCACAAATTTCTTTTTGAACCAAACGGCTCCAATAAAGCCTTTCAGCTCTGTATCACGGAAGAAAAAGGGAATCTCCACAGGGGAACCGTTCCATTCTCCCTGTTGCCACTGTTCTGAAAGTCCCTGATCTTTTTCATCCAATTCCTTATGCCATGCAAGACTCTGGGTTGTGTTTTTCTCAACCTGGGAAGCAACAAAAGCATCATCTGCATACTGTTTCATTTCATCCAGCCAGCTAAGTCTGATTTTTTCCTTCGCTTCTGCAAAGGCTTCCGGATCTCTGCCCTCCAGGTCTTCATCCATCACCTGAGGATAAGGAAGTTCGCCCTCAATCATCTCTTTGGATATCCAGCTTTCCAATCTGGAACCACCAAGACTTACATTAATAAATCCAACCGGCACTCCTGTCAGTTCATACAAGTGCATGGCAAAGAAATACGCGGTTGCAGAGAAATTCATAATGTTCTCCGGACATGCAGACTTCCACTCACCTGTCACCAATTCCTTGATAGGTGCATGGAAATCCCCGTTTTCAATGATTTTAAAGGTTCTAATCTGATCATTCTCACAATTGGCAGCTTCCTCCGGGAAACGGTCCTTTACCCGCATGATCGGCAATTCCATATTTGACTGTCCGGTGCAAAAATAAACATCACCCACCAGAACATCCTTCACAATAATTTCATTCTCATCTTCGTCTGACACAGTCAATACATAAGGTCCTCCCGGCTGGGCAGGATCCATATATCCGCTAAAAGTACCTTCTTCGTTTGTAAACATTGTATAGGTCTTTCCCAAAAAGGAGACACTAACCTTTTTTCCCGGCGTATCCCATCCCCATACATGAATCAATTTTCCATGCTGTAAAATCATTCCGTCACTGATTAATCTAGGTAAAGATAATGCACTCACGTCGCAACCCTCCATACTATATCCATAATCATTTGATAATCATAGTCCAACCATAACCACTTTATCGCGAAACCCTGATTATTTCTATGTAAAATTTGCTTTATTCCTATAAATTTATTGCAGATTTCTGCATTTTTTCAACTCTTCCTTGCATACAGTTCGTTTTCTGTGCATTCGTAATTCTGTATCCTTCTGTTCTCAATCTTCTACATAGAAAAACGAAGCGATAAACTCTGTTTTCACCATGGGTTCTTCCTGATAAAACAATGTTTCGAATTCCTGATAAGTCAAATCCTTCTGATTAGACAAAACCAAGGTTTTGTAACGATCCCGCTCCTCTGCCCGCTGGACAAAAGTATGCAGGTAGTCGTAGGTTTCGTAACAATTTTCCTCTGGTGCGATTTCTCCTACTTGTTTTCTGAAATGTACCACGTTGGATCCTGTAAAGTACAAATAATCAAAGTAGGGAAGTTCATCTTCCGTATACTGCACCAGAATCAAATCCGCAGGCTGCCCGGCCAGATACCTTTCTTCAAACTCCCAATATCTGTCCAAGTTAATAACCTGATCCCACTGCAAGATCACGTACCCATTTTCCTTCATAGCAGCCGGTTCTGTAGCAACAGCTTCGAAATAGGCTCTGATATCTTCTTCTGATTTCTTTTCCAACATATCAGCATATGGTTTTTCTACCGTTTGTGCTCCGTCGTTTTCCGTTTCTTCAGCCAAAACACTGTTTTCGCCCACTGCTGATACTTCTTTCCTTTCCTCATTCTCCGGGGTGTCCGCAACAGTCCTGTTTTCCTTTTGGAAGACGTTCTTTCCACCGGAAAGCTTTCCGCAACCACATAAGGAAAGGGCCGCCAATCCCCAAATCATGACACAAAGAACCGGATACTTCAAACAAGCTCCTGTATCCTTAAGCACATTTTTTCTCTTCTCAACTTTTTTCTTCATGATATATATTTCCCGATTTATTTTTTTCAACATACTGAAAGCATTTCTTTCTGTATCATTCAGTAACAGCTCGATGTTTTTGAGTCCCTGAGCCAAACGTCAATTGTTTTCAGTAGTAATATCTACATTTTTGTTTTTACGATTCACAATCAGACACCTTCCACTCTCCAAAGCGGACTTCTTTTTGGCTTCCTTTATGCTCACCCAACATTTTTTCCATCCAGATCATGTCATACCAAGTATGGAATTTGTAGCCACTCTTATGAAAAGTACCCACTAGCTGAAATCCCATGCTCTCATGAAACAGCTGGCTGTCCTTCGTCAGATGGCTGTCTTCACTTTCCGGAACTGCAATACAAGCATTCATATTTAAAACACCCACCTGCCGCAAGGAATTCTCGAGTGCCATATAAAGCCTTCTTCCCACACCTTCCCTGCGAAGGTCCTGCTTCACATATACAGTAGTTTCCACAGACCAGTCGTATGCCTTTCTGGTTTTGAAGGGCGCTGCATAAGCGTAACCCATAATCACGCCATCACATACTGCTTTTATGTACGGCAATTTGACAGAAATATTGCGGATACGTTCTTTGAATTCCTCAACGGAAGGGACTATATATTCAAAAGAAATGGCCGTATTTTGCACATATGGAGCATAAATCTCCAACAGTTCCTCCGCATCTTCTTCTGTTACTTTTTCTATACGAATATCTTTTTTCATCCTAATCCTCATTTCTGAGCGATCTCTCATACACATTTTTTATCCTTTTCTGAATTACCATTTCAAAGAAGGATTTTTTCATAAACCGGTTCATGTCAAAGGTTTAAGATTACACAGTCCGCTCAACCAACGTATAGTTATCCGGGAAAACTTCCTGCAGAATGCGCAGTTCCAAAGCC
>CALZKI010000173.1 GCA_945787995.1 uncultured Lachnospiraceae bacterium
CGATACGGACACCAAGTCCCGGCCCCGGGAAAGGCTGACGGAATACAAGACTTTCCGGAATACCAAGTTCCAAACCTGCTTTTCTTACTTCATCCTTGAACAGGTTACGTAAAGGTTCGATGATTTCTTTGAAATCTACATAATCAGGAAGCCCACCCACATTGTGGTGAGACTTGATGACTGCAGATCCACCGCCCAAGCCACTCTCTACCACATCCGGATAAATGGTTCCCTGTGCCAGAAAATCCACTGCACCAATTTTCTTTGCTTCCTCCTCAAATACATGGATGAATTCTTCGCCAATGATTTTTCGTTTTCTTTCCGGTTCTGCAATGCCGGCCAATTTTACATAGAATCTCTGTTGTGCGTTGACACGGATAAAGTTTAAGTCAAACTGACCGTTTGGTCCAAAGATTGCTTCCACTTCATCTCCTTCGTTTTTACGCAGCAGACCGTGATCAACAAATACACAGGTCAACTGTTTTCCGATGGCCCGGGCAAGAAGGCCTGCGGCCACAGAAGAATCCACGCCACCGGAAAGGGCCAACAGGACTTTGCCTTTCCCAACCTTTTGGCGAATTTCTTTTACTGTATTTTCAACAAAGGAGTCCATTCTCCAGGTGCCTGCACAACCGCAGATGCCACGTACGAAGTTGTTCAACATCTTGCTACCTTCCACGGTATGCAGTACTTCCGGATGAAATTGAATTGCGTATAATTTTTTTTCTGGATTTTGTGCTGCTGCCACCGGACAGTCGGCTGTATGGGCAACCACCTGAAAACCGGGCGCAACATTAGAAATATAGTCGAAGTGACTCATCCAACAAATGGTTTCAGGCTCTACATCTGTAAATAAAGGAGATGCCGTGTCTACAAATACTTTTGTTTTACCATATTCTCTGACAGGTGCCTTTTCTACTTTTCCTCCCAGCACATGTGACATGAGCTGTGCACCATAACACAAGCCAAGCACAGGAATACCCAATTCAAACAGTTCTTTTGAATAAGTAGGTGCTCCCTCTTCATAGCAACTGTTAGGTCCACCGGTCAGGATGATACCCTTGGGATTCATTGCTTTAATCTGTTCAATGTCTGTCTTGTATGAGTAAATCTCACAATATACATTGCATTCACGCACACGTCTGGCAACAAGCTGGTTATACTGGCCACCGAAATCTATTACGATTACTTTTTGCTGGTCCACACTCTCGTCCTCCTCGGTAATCTTTTCACTAGTATTATCACTTTTCCATTTTATGAAAGAAGCTTCAAGAACACTCGATTTCACATATAATACTTATGGAAAAATAATATAACCAAGGAAGCACGTTGACAATCCACAATATCCATATTTCTAACTGTTTTTTTCTTATTTCCTTCTGTGCAATTTATCTATGATGTGCATACTTCTCTTTTGTGGCCTGGCCACCGCGAATGTGCCTTTCCGCTTTGTTCACATCAAGAACCGCTCTGGCCTGCGCAGCCAGAATGGGATTGATCTGAACCAACCTTTCTGCACAATCCTTATGTACCGTACTTTTGCTGACGCCAAAAGCCTTGGCTGCCTGCCTGACAGTGGCGTTATGTTCAATAATGTAGCAAGCGATGTTGACCGCCCGCTCCTCAATATACTCTTTCAAAAGAAAACCCCTTGAGAACCTTTTTTACAGTTTATGTCAGATTCTCAAGGGGTATGACTGTATTATGTCCGCTGCAACATGTTTACACAGAAGCGTCCAATCCGGCTTTCAAACCCAAACGTATTTCTTCCATATAACTCAATTCACTGCTCTCCTAATATATTTCTTTCATCCTTTCAGTAACCACAGGATCTTCATACAGCTTATACTGACCAAACTGTCCCAGAAAAGTAAGTCCCAATTCATCCAACGGCTGATCGATTGGTTTGGAATCCCTTAAGATGATAAACCTGCTGGCTCTTGCTTCATCCGGAAATCTTCTGGTAATCTCAACCAATTCCTCCGCCTTGATTTCATCTGTCCCTTCGATAGCCATATAGGCCTCATTCCATATCCCGTACCCCCAAACAGGCTCTACCATATCACGCCCATACGACAGTCCGATATCCGTGCGATACTGACGCACATAATACACCAAATCCCCCGGGAAAGTAGCGTAATTATAAGAAATTTCTCCTTCGTTTGCCTCGATTGTATCGCAAATATCAATTACCTCCTGAGGTAAATGATATGCATTTTCAGCTTTGGAAATATGAGGGCTATTGTATACATACTTACCTGCCAGCATAATCACCGCCACACCCACAAGGGCACCGGCATAGCTGATCCATCTTGCATTTCTTTCAAATCTTTTACCAAGGCGATAAATAACGGAACATCCCGTATACGCAAGGGTTATCGAGACGGGCAATAGCCAAAGCACTCTGTAATATGTGTTTCCCTCGTTTAACACAGCCACATACAGTTTTCTGGATACGGGAAACAAAAAGCCGAAGATCAGCAGCATGGGAGCATACACAAATATCGATCTTACATATTTGTTCTTTTCACAAATAAGCAGATAGCCCAGAGCGATTACATACAGAAGAAGCAAGAAGCCTGTTCCCCCGTAATTTTTCAAAATCACCCAGGATTCCATAAAAATACCATACATGCCAACACCCTCTATTTCTTATAATGTACATAGGAGTACAGGAAATAATTCATCACATAAATACCAAAATAAACCACTACCGGAAGACAGGTAAGACCCAGCTTCACATATAGCAAGAAGCTTTTCTCCCGAATCATCAGGAAGAAGCCAAAACATACAATGAGCAGTACACTTAACATCACTGCCAAAGAACTGAACAGACCTGCGGCAGTTGCAAACATACAAAGCAAAATCCAGGTGGATCTATCGTGCAGATCTTTGGACAGTCGCATTAACAGCAGCAGTCCCATGGGAAACAGAAAATTGGACGCCAGGGCTTTGCCCTGCCAGGTTCTGGTCATCAAAAAGGTCTCACCGGTGTACAGGGATACATAGCCGAACAGAAACAGGAACTCCATAAACAATACAAAATGGGGAAGCATGGCTTCCTTCTCCCCGAGCATTTCCTTGCCGATCAGCATATCCACAAGCAAAACCAGAGGCAAAATGATACAGGGCAGTATACTGTGGCAAAGAATGGTTGTGTGTATTCCCGTCATACTTCCCAGATATGCAATCCACATGGTAAATACAGCCATGGCGTGACGCACATCAAGTACGGTAGATCCACCTGTGTATGGCTCCTGTGTATACATGGTTCCCGTATTCTGGGTAATCAGTGACTGCGCTACATAATAGGAATCATCCCCGTCAAAGGAAGTATGTGTCACTATCATATACAGAATATACAATAGTACCAGAAGAACCATACACCACAGTACTTTATCACCGGCGAAAATCTCTTTCACCGGATCAAAAGTTATCTCTTCCCCTTTTTTCTTCCTTTTGACATACAAAAACATTCCCCAAAGTGCCAGTAATCCGGACAGAAACAGATAGAACCATTTCAAATATATGAAATTCTCGCCACTGACCCATAGAACAATTGGCACCGCAACCACTTCGAAGGTGGCAAACATAACCAGATAACCGGACACCAGAACCGTCACCGGATCCATTTTGATCTTTCCACCGGTTTGCATCACTGCTAATCCCATACCAAAGGGGATTGCTATCATAAATAGGAAAAGGCCGATTATCTGCCAGATCACTTGCAACATATCTATCTCCTGTTTCAAAAGACTGTTTTCTTTCTTTTTCATTTCTGATTTCTATATTTGTCCGCTTATTTCTCCTGTGGGGGCAGACTAACACAAGTGTATTGTACCTAACATACCATCCGATGTCTAGC
>CALZKI010000174.1 GCA_945787995.1 uncultured Lachnospiraceae bacterium
TCGGAAGGAACAAACTCATGTAACGGAGGATCCAGGAAACGAATGGTAACCGGATCACCTTCCATAGCCTCGTAGAGGTCTTCGAAGTCTCCCTGCTGTAATGGAAGCAGCTTCTCCAAAGCTTCTTCTCTCTCTTCCAGGGTATCGGAACAAATCATTTCACGGAAGTTATCAATTCTGTGTCCGCCGAAGAACATATGCTCTGTACGGCAAAGACCAATACCTTCAGCACCAAGCTCTCTTGCTTTTCTTGCATCTGCAGGAGTATCTGCATTCGTACGAACCTTCAAGGTACGGTATTTGTCAGCCCAGCCCATGATACGACCGAATTCACCTTCGATGGTTGCATCAACTGTAGGAATTGGTCTGTCATAGATATTACCTGTGGTTCCGTCGAAGGAAATGATGTCGCCCTCATGGAACTCCTGAGGTCCGATTTTAAATACTTTGCGGGCCTCATCCATTTCGATTGCGGAACAACCGGATACACAGCAGGCACCCATACCACGGGCAACTACTGCTGCATGGCTTGTCATACCACCACGAACTGTCAAAATACCCTGTGCAGCTTTCATACCTTCAATATCTTCCGGAGAAGTTTCCAGTCTTACCAGAACAACCTTCTCACCTTTGGCAGCCATTCTCTTGGCATCATCAGCAGTAAACACGATCTTACCGCAGGCAGCACCGGGAGCCGCAGCAAGGCCTTTCGCAATCGGAATAGCCTTCTGGATTACGTAAGAGTCAAACTGAGGATGAAGCAGGGAATCCAGGTTACGAGGATCGATCATGGAAACTGCTTTCTTCTCATCGATCATGCCTTCATCCACCAGATCACAGGCGATTTTAAGTGCAGCCTTAGCTGTTCTCTTACCGTTACGTGTCTGGAGCATGTACAACTTCTTATCTTCAATGGTAAACTCCATATCCTGCATATCTCTGTAGTGATTTTCCAACGTATTGCAGATATCGGTAAACTGCTCATATACTTCAGGCATTACTTCTTTTAACTGGTCGATAGGCTGTGGTGTACGAACACCGGCAACTACGTCTTCGCCCTGTGCATTTAACAGGAATTCACCCATCAGTTTCTTCTCACCTGTAGCAGGGTTACGTGTGAATGCAACACCTGTACCGGAAGTATCACCCATGTTACCGAATGCCATCATCTGTACGTTAACTGCTGTACCCCAGGAGTAAGGGATATCGTTGTCACGTCTGTATACATTCGCACGAGGGTTGTCCCAGGAACGGAATACCGCTTCAACAGCACCAATCAACTGTTCCTTTGGATCGGATGGGAAATCTTTACCAATCTTGGACTTATATTCAGCTTTGAACTGATCAGCCAGCTTCTTCAGGTCATCAGCATCCAGTTCAACGTCCTGCTTCACGCCTTTTTCCAATTTCATTCTGTCGATCAATTCTTCGAAGTATTTCTTACCTACTTCCATAACAACGTCAGAATACATCTGGATGAATCTTCTATAGCAGTCCCAAGCCCAACGTGGATTGCCGGATTTCTTAGCAATAACTTCTACAACATCCTCATTCAAACCAAGGTTCAGGATAGTATCCATCATACCCGGCATGGACGCTCTTGCACCGGAACGAACAGAAACAAGTAAAGGATTCTCTTTATCGCCGAACTTCTTACCGGTCATTTCCTCCATCTTAACAATATAGTCCATAATTTGTCCCATGATCTCGTCGTTAATCTTACGACCATCCTCATAGTACTGCGTGCAGGCTTCTGTAGTAATTGTGAAACCCTGTGGAACCGGAAGACCAAGATTTGTCATCTCTGCAAGGTTGGCACCCTTACCACCAAGCAGATTACGCATGTCGGCATTTCCTTCTTTAAACAAATAAACCCATTTATTAGCCATTTGTGACCTCCTTATTTATTCCGGTATCAAAAATGCACCTCTCCTTATTACATTTTGACCCCAATTGTGTTTATAGATTATAGCAGATTTTTGTATATAAGTGAATAGAAATTGTCAAATTTCGCTCAATTTTTGTGTAAAATTTACACAAATCAGATAATTATTGTTTCCGCTGAAGTGAAAAGTTTATTTCCACTTCAGTAATAATTGTTTCCTCAAATTGCTTTCCGATTGCCCCTTTATCTTTTTGTCAAAATACATTAGAATAGATGTGTATGCGTATAAATGGAGCAGTGGAAAAATATGTTATTGAATGAAGTATCTCCGGATTCAGGCATTGAGCTTCACGCCATCATTGGCAACCAGACCTTGACCTTTAAGGAAAAGACAATCGCCTTTCATTTGGACGACAAAAAACTCCTGAAAGAACTGAATAGATTGACAAAAGGTTACCCCTTTGTAGTGACCCCTGCCATTAAAAAAGATGACAAAGTAATCGGGTTTCCCACTTCCGGCGTTATCTACCAGCTTCTTATCGTTAATCAGGCAGATAATAAGCTTTACATGTGGCCCAATGTGGTGGTCAAGCAGATCAAACTACCGGACCAGCCTGCGTACCATTTCTTTATCAGCAATATGTCATCTAAAGAATACAACCGCAGAGCCCGCTATCGCCTATGGCTGGGTGTCAGCGGAATTGCCACCATTGGTCTGAACCGTACCCCGGTAGATGTAACGATTAAGGATATATCCTCTACAGGGGTTGGCTTTATTATTCCGAATAAAATTCTGGAAGAAAAGCAGTTAACGCTTCCGCCCCAATCTCTGGTGGTGCTGACCTTCTTCGACGAAGCATCCGGCAGTAACTTTCGCCTCACCTGCATTGTGGTCAGGCAAACCCCGGCAGATGAATTCCGTACTGTTATTGGCTGCAAATTCGCAGAAGAAAACAGAGCCATTGCCCAATTCATAGCGGACAGGCAAAGAGAACGTCTGCGTGACCAAAGAAAACAAACTTCACTGAAAAAATAACCCATCCCTTGATACATTTAAGGATGGGTTCTTTTATATTTCCTTGTGGGAAACAAAATTCCGCAAAGGTATTTTTATTTGTTCATCATCTTACAGGCAAATTCTTCCAAGTCTTTGGCCTGAAATGCCAACAGTTTTTTCAAGGCTTCATCAGGTTCTGTCTGATCCGGAATCATCACCACCCTGCAGCCTGCCCGATATGCAGAAAGCACACCATTTGGGGAGTCCTCCAATACGCAGGCCTCCTCCGGCAACACACCTAACCGCTCACAGGCATACAGATAAATATCAGGAGCAGGCTTTCCCTGCTTCACCATGGTTGCACAAATCAAATCGTCAAATACATTTTCCAATTCCAGTTTTTGCAAATATGCTTTGGTTCTTTCCAAATCATTGGCAGTTGTGACTGCCAGTCTGAAGCCTGCACTGCGAAGATCCTCCAGCACCTGTTTGGCATTTGGTTTCAAATCGATGCCTTCTTTGGCCATCTGTTCTGCAACATATTCCTTACGGCGTTCTCTGATTTTGGCATAATCCGCAGTCTCCCCGAACATTTCCCGGAAATAGGCAATCGCAAAAGGCCTTCCAAGGCTTCTTAGCGAGAGAGCCTGTTCATCTGTCATGGTAAAGCCAAAATCAGCTGCCGCTTTGGGCCAGCACACCCGGTAATATTTTTCCGTATCGATCAATGTGCCATCCATATCGAACAAGATTACCTTGATTTTATCGGGTTGTAAAGAATCTACTTTTTCCTCCCGTACAGGAATGTGCATGTACTCTTTTATAGAGCTGTATCCCTGGGGTATTATTTGGAAAATGTCTGATGTATTTTCTAAGCTATTTGTATCCATTTTATCCTTTTATCCGGTAATATTTATTTTCTATTGCCATGTCTTTGCCTGATATTGCTTTGACA
>CALZKI010000175.1 GCA_945787995.1 uncultured Lachnospiraceae bacterium
GCAGATGAGAAATCGCCTTCGCGAATTTCTCATCGCCTCTTCGCGACAAGTCGCTTAGAAATGAGGAATAATATGAAGATTGTGGTTTTATGCGGTGGTGTCAGTACAGAAAGGGATGTTTCTCTTGTGACGGGAAGAATGATTTATGAGGCACTGAAAAGAAAAGGACATCAGGTTGTTTTAGTCGATGTATTTCTGGGATTCGGTGAAGAAAAGGATTTGTCTCAGGATATCTTTTCCCTGGATATCGACTGGGCAAAGGACATTAATCCGGTTAAGGATGCAAATCCGGATCTAACTTCTGTGAAGGCAATGCGCCCCGATTATGAGAAGAATTTCTTTGGGCCGGGTGTGATCCCGGTATGCCAGCAGGCGGATGTGGTTTTCATGGCTTTACACGGAGAAAATGGTGAAAACGGAAAAATCCAGGCCTGCTTCGATCTGATGGGCATTCGCTATACGGGTACAGATTATCTGAGTTCTGCACTGGCTATGGATAAAGGCATCACCAAGGATATTTTCAGACAGTATGGTGTGCCCACACCTGCAGGAACCAGACTGAAAAGGGGAGAGAAGGATCTTCGTATCGTACCTCTGCCCTGTGTGGTGAAAGCGGCCTGCGGCGGTTCCAGTGTAGGCGTCAGTATAGCCCGTACGGAAGAAGAGTATGAGGCAGCGAAAGTGGATGCTTTTCAATATGATAACGAGGTCATTATCGAGCAGTATATAGAAGGAAGAGAATTCTCGGTGGGAGTGATTCGGGGAAAGGCCTTACCGATCATTGAAATTGCTCCTTTATGCGGATTCTATGATTACAAGAACAAATACCAGGCAGGCAGTACGGTGGAAACCTGTCCGGCCCTGCTTTCTGAGGAGAAAACCCGGGAAATGCAGTCATATGCGGAACTGGGATTTCAATGTCTCAGAATGAAAGGATATGGTAGATTGGATTTCATGATGGATGCAGAAGGAAGGCTTTTCTGTCTGGAAGCCAATACCTTGCCGGGAATGACGCCCACATCTCTGCTCCCCCAGGAAGCAGCGGCAATGGGCATGGATTTTGACACGCTTTGCGAAACCATTATTTCTATTTCCCTGGAGGAAGTGTAAATATGCATGGTATGACATTAACCGCCATAGCTGCTGCTTGTGGCGGAAAACTGGTGGGAATCGATTTGGGAAAAGAAGCACAGGGGGCCGTGATTGATTCCAGACTGGTAGAGAAGGACTATCTGTTTTTTGCAGTACCCGGTGAAAGGGTAGACGGACATTCCTTTATTGCCCAGGTGGCAACAAAGGGAGCCCTGGGAGTTGTTTGTGAAAGAGAACCGGAGCAGGTTGACAAAGACTTTCCGTACATTCTGGTGAATAACACGCTGGAGGCATTGAAACTGGTTGCAATGTATTACAGAAATCTCTTGGATATTCCTGTGGTTGGCATTACAGGCAGTGTGGGAAAGACCAGTACAAAGGAATGCGTGGCATCTGTTCTGGAAACGAAATATAAGGTATTAAAGACCCAGGGGAACTTCAATAATGAGATTGGCGTGCCCTTAACCATTCTCCGTATTCGACCGGAGCATCAGGTTGCCGTTTTGGAAATGGGCATAAACCACTTTGGCGAAATGCATCGGCTTAGTGAGATGGCGAAACCGGATATTTGCCTGTTTACCAATATCGGACAGTGCCATCTGGAATTTCTTGGTTCCAGAGACGGTATTCTGAAGGCCAAAACAGAAATGTTTGACTTTATGGCTGAAAACGGTTCCGTCTGCGTCAATGGAGATGACGATAAACTGATTACCATAGAGCTGGTCAAAGGAAAGAGACCGGTTCGTTTCGGACTGTCGGAACAGAATGATGTCTTCGCAACAGACTGTGTGAATAAAGGCTTGTTCGGAAGCCGTTTTCAAATGCATCTTTATGATAGTACTTTTTCGGTAGAAGTGCCCCTTCCGGGAAGCCATGCCATCTACAATGCTCTTGCTGCCGGTGCGGTAGGGCACCTGCTGGGACTGACCGGGGAGCAGATTGCGGAAGGTATCGGTAAGGTACAGTCTGTAGGCGGAAGAAGTCACATCATTAGCCTGGCGGATAAAACAATCATAGATGATTGCTATAATGCAAATCCCGTTTCCATGGAAGCAGCCCTGGAACTGTTAGCTACAGCGAACAGCCGCAAGGTGGCTATTTTGGGAGATATGTTCGAACTGGGAGAGAATGAACTTGCACTCCACAGAAGAGTGGGAGCCTTTGCTGCAAATAAAGCAATCGATCTAATCCTTTGTGTGGGTACGCTGTCACAGAGCATGTATGAAGAAGCCATAGCGCAGGGAGCTCAGGCTAAGTATTATAATACAAAAGAAGTTCTGCTGGAGGAATTGCCGAAGCTGTTGAAAAAAGGAGATACCATCCTTTTGAAAGCATCTCATGGTATGGGCTTTTCAAGTATGATAGATACTATGAAAGAGTTGCAGCTGCAGTAGAAACAGGAGGTCTCCAAATGATAAGATTCATCTTAGTAATAGCATTTGTTATTTTATTTCTGATTCTGTCAATTCCGGTGATTCTTGTGGAATTGCTGATTGGAAAATTTAATCCAGATTTAAAAAACAAGCAATGTTTAGGGATTGTTCAGTGGGCATTCCGCGTGATTCTTTGGATGGCCGGTGTGAAGGTTACAACTATCGGTGAGGAGAATATTCCCGTGGGAGAACCGGTGCTGTATGTGGGAAATCACAGAAGCTATTTTGATATTCTGATTACCTATGTGCGGGTGAAGGGATTAACAGGCTACATGTCCAAAATGGAAGTGAAAAGAATTCCACTGTTGAGAGACTGGATGAAAGCATTGCATTGTCAATTTATTGACAGAACGGATGTGAAGCAGGGCTTAAAGGTTATATTGGATTGTATTGAACTGATTAAAACAGGGATATCTGTCTGTGTGTTCCCGGAAGGAACCAGAAACAGGGAAGAAGGTACTTTTTTACCTTTCCATGAAGGCAGCTTTAAAATAGCCACAAAAACCAATTGTGCCATTGTGCCCATGACGTTAAATAATGCAGGTGCTATTTTTGAAGATCACATTCCTTATGTTAAGAAAACCCATGTTGTTCTGGAGTACGGTAAGCCTATTTATCCAAAGGACTTATCGAAGGAAGAACTGAAGCATGTGGGCTCCTATGTACAGAATATCATCATGGAAACCCATGAGAAAAATAAAGCACTGGTCTAGTAATACCGAAATTGTAACGATTTTTTCTAGTCTGTGGGGGATTGTATCTGCATAAACTGTATCAAATCTTTTGATATAGGTGACAGATTGATTCCTATGTGTATGTATAGAATTTCAGAAAAAAGAAGAAAGATACAGTGGCAGAAACGAATTTGGAGCGGGATGCTTTGCATGGTATTTTCTGTTGGAGTATTGCTCACCGGTTGTGGGATGGAGGCAATCAACCCAATGGATAAAATTCGGGATGTGGACTATACCGTTATGACCCAGGAGAATATTCCCGAAGAGGTTCTGCGTGAGGTGGATAAGCGAAAAGAGAAAGAATTTCGCATGACCTTCCGGGATGGCGAAAATCTGTACATTTGTCTGGGTTATGGAGAGAAAGACCGAGGCGGATACAGTATTTCCGTGCTGGATCTGTATGAAGCAAAGAATGGACTTTATGTACAAACGGAACTGGTGGTTCCCAAGGAAGAGAAACCTGTGGACCGGGTCGTTCCAACCTATCCCTATATTGTGATCAAGACGGAATACCAGGAAAAACCGGTGGTATTCCTGTAA
>CALZKI010000176.1 GCA_945787995.1 uncultured Lachnospiraceae bacterium
AATAGTCCATTCCTTCCGCACGCTTGATGATGGATTTCATCTTACGCAGGCACATGAGCATCAGCATCACGGTATAATCTGCCACACTTCCTGTAGAGTAGGTCACATTGCTGACCTGCATGCCTGCTGCCTTGGCAGCACTTAAGTCAATATGGTCATAACCGATTGTTCTTGTGGAAATGTGCTTGATTCCGATTTTTTTCCAAGCCTCAATGATCTCAGCCGTAGTGGGCTGGGTAATAATGGTTACCGCCTCGCAGCCCTCCGCCAGATGTGCATTTTCTACCGTTTGAGGTACCGGTATCTTCACAATTTCCACACCATATTCCTTGGCAAATTTCTCAAAATACTTTCCCTCATCGAATTCTCTATAATTGTAAGCTGCTATTTTCATAAACTGCCTCCGTTCTTCTCTCTTTTTTCGTAAAGTCATACATCATGCCAGCATGAAATATTACTACCATAATAACGCTTCCCGGAAAGATTTTCATCTATTTCCTTTTTATTATCCATTACCCAATATGCTACGTCATCATTGTAATCCCAGAGACTTCCCGCTGGTTATCCTAAAAAAATGACACCTAAAAAAATGACACATAGATTCCTGTACAATTTCCTTTCAGAATGTTGTACAATTACCTTACATTTACAGTTTTAAAACCAAAAACGAAATGCGGAAACCCTTATACTGATAAGGAGAAATGAGGTCCGAAATGAGAAAAAAATGTATTGTAAGTTTGCTTTGTATGGCACTTAGTTTTTGTATGTTGGGTTGCGGCAATGATATCATCATTGATGTTGTGACAAACGAGGGCAATCATCAGGTTTCTGCTTCCGACAACAGCCAGGCAACGGTTTCCGAGAGTACGGAAGAAGCCACAAAGGAATCCTCTGAAACCCAGGAAACAAATACTGCAAAGGAAGTGGCCGCCACCAATCCTGCCGGTATGCCAACCATTAAGCAGGAAGATTTGAAAATAGGCATTCTCTATATCGGTAGCGAAGAGGACACCTCCGGCTACACATATGCCCATGAAATAGGTATTCAGGGAATGATCACGAACCTGGGATTGGCATCGGATCAGGTCATCCGTAAAAACTTTATCGACGACGGAGATTCGGAAGCAATCCATAAAGCCCTGGATGAATGTATCGAGGAAGGCTGCAATGTTATCTTCACCACAAGTTGGGGATATATGGAGCCTACCGAAGAATATGCAAAGCAGTATCCTGATATTTATTTTGCCCATGGAACAGGATATCTGAGCAATGGTAAGAATTTCACCAATTATTTTGGGCGGATCTATCAGGCAAGATACTTATCCGGTCTGGTTGCCGGCCTGAAAACGAAAACCAACAAACTGGGTTACGTATCTGCAATGGGTGTGGACAACAGCGAATGCACCGGTGGTATTGATGCCTTTGCCATGGGCGTTGAAAAGGTAAACCCTGACGCCAAAGTTTATGTGGCAGTCACCGACTCCTGGTTTTCACCGGAAGATGAACAGGCCGCTTCGGATGCTTTGATCGCACTGGGCTGTGACGTTCTTGCCCAGCACGTCGATACCACTGCTCCCCAGACAGCCTCTCAGGCTAACGGTACCTGGTCCATCGGATACAATTCCGACATGAGTAAGGAAACACCGGATGCTACTCTGACATCGGTTATCTGGAACTGGAGTGCATTCTATACCTCTTATGTAAGCAGCATTATCAACGCTACCTATGACGGTTCCAACTATTATGGTGGTATGGATGAAAGTCTGGTTGGCTTGACCGCATTAAGCCCTCTTTGTGAAGAAGAGACTGCAGAAATCGTGAATACCGAAACCCAGAGAATTCTGAAAGGGGAGTTCGGAGTATTTGATGGTGTCCTGGAAACCAACGAAGGTACTCAGGTTGGTGAAGAAGGAAAAACCATGGATGATGCAACCTTAACCGGTGGCATTGACTGGTACTATCGCAATGTGGAACTGGTGAACTGGAGATAGGAGAATTGCATTTATGTTAAATAAACTAAAGATAAAATATAAAATACTGCTGTCTTCGCTGATTCCGGTTGGACTTATTTGTATTGTTGCAATCCTGATCAGCAATACCGTAGTAAAGAACAAGCTTCTGGAAGATGCCAAAAGCGAATTGCAGGCCACAGCAGAATCCGTACTGGCTGCATATGATCAAAACATAGGCGACTACTTTGTCAATGCCGCAGGGGATCTGTGGAAGGGCTCCTACAACGTATCTCTCTCTGACAAATTTATTGACAATCTTGCTCAAAAAACAGGGATTGATATTACTTTCTTTTATGGAGACAGAAGGCTGGTTACTTCTTTGATTGATAAAAACGGAGATAGAATTACCGGTTCTCCTGCGGGAGAATTTCTGGTGGAAAATGTTCTCCGGGACGGAAATGATGTATTTACAAACAGGGTATCTGTAGATGGCGAAATGTATTACGGATACTACATCCCGGTATACCAGAATAACAGCAATGAGATCATCGGTATGATTTTTGCGGGGATGCCTGTTTCAGAAGTACAGAAGAGTCTGGACATGATAACCTACATATTCCTTGGTGCTATTCTGATCGTCATGATCATAGCGGTTATTACAAGCTTCATTTTGGCGTACTCTATTTCCAATTCCATACAGGGAAGCGTAAAGGTATTGGAAAGCCTTGCTGACGGTAACCTGAATGTGGAAGTAGATCAAAAAAATCTGCGTCGTGGCGATGAGGTTGGTGTGATCACAAACAGCACAAAGACATTGGCTACTAATCTGAAAAGCATGATCGGTTCCATTTCGGAAAGCTCTCATGTTTTGCAGAACTCTTCCAACGAACTGAATAACAGCTCCGAAAAGACCATCGAATATCTGCGTCTTGTAGAACAGGCTATCCGGGAGATCGCCACAGGTGCAGGTAATCAGGCCGAGGAAACCTTAAAGGCACTGCAGGAAATAGTTACTATGGGTGAGCTGGTTTCACACGCAAGCGAAAATGCCATTGAACTGGAAAACAGAGCCCATATGATGAACGAGACAAGCAACCATGCCATCAATATTTTGGAACATCTAAAAAGTATCAACCAGAAGACCGTTCAGGCTGTCAAAGAGTTTGGTGCCCAGACAAAGGCTACAAATGCCTCTGTAATAAATATCAAAGCATCTACAGAAATGATTTCCGAAATTGCTTCCCAGACGAATCTGCTCTCATTAAATGCAAACATTGAGGCAGCAAGGGCAGGAGAAGCCGGTCGTGGCTTTGCTGTGGTTGCTACAGAGATCTCTTCTCTTGCAGATCAAACCTCCAGAGCGGCTACAGAAATCGGCCAAATCATAGATGAACTGTTAAGCAACTCTAACAAATCCATGGAAACCATGGAAGACGTGACCCAGGTAATCAACGATCAGGATGCCTATGTGAACAGCACCTCTGATGCCTTTGCACAGGTAAAAACGGAAGTAGACAATTCTCTTGTGAATATTCAGAACATTGCGGAGAATACCAAGAATCTTGTTTTGATCCGGGAGCAGCTTAGCAGTATTTTGGAAAATCTGTCTGCCGTGGCACAGGAAAACGCCGCTTCCAGCGAAGAAAACAGTGCTTCTGTTATGGAGGTATCTAACATTATGGATGCTGTGGCACAGGAAGTAGAGAATCTGAATCAGGTTGTTGATTCCCTGAAAGATAATATTGATCAATTCAAGTTATAAATTTTCCGGCAAAGTCTTCCTTTGCCATTCT
>CALZKI010000177.1 GCA_945787995.1 uncultured Lachnospiraceae bacterium
AGCCATCAATGAGTAAAAGGAAAGCCTGGAAGAGGCGATTTTACGAATTGGGCTCTGCATAAAACAAAACATAATATTTAGGAGGAAGAAAGATGGCAGAGAACAAGAAGTTAGTTGAGTCTATCACATCTATGGAAGAGGATTTTGCCCAATGGTATACAGATGTGGTAAAAAAAGCAGAATTGATTGACTACACAAGCGTAAAGGGATGTATGGTATTTCGTCCTGCCGGGTATGCAATCTGGGAGTTGATCCAGAAGCAGTTGGATGAGCGTTTCAAAGCAACCGGGGTAGAGAACGTTTACTTACCAATGTTCATTCCCGAGAGCCTTTTGAATAAAGAAAAAGATCA
The DNA here is from genome assembly GCA_945787995.1 of uncultured Lachnospiraceae bacterium. Taxonomy (GTDB): domain Bacteria; phylum Bacillota; class Clostridia; order Lachnospirales; family Lachnospiraceae; genus Acetatifactor. The sequence goes on from CALZKI010000177.1 coordinate 353, forward strand.
CGTAGAGGGGTTTGCTCCTGAGGTAGCCTGGGTTACTCACGGCGGTTTACAGCCCTTGCAGGAAAAGCTTTGTGTCAGACCTACATCCGAGACACTTTTCTGTGACTACTACAAAAATGTTATTCAGTCCTACAGAGATTTACCTCAGGTTTGCAACCAGTGGTGTTCTGTAGTTCGTTGGGAGAAGGAAACAAGACCCTTCCTCCGCAGCCGTGAGTTCCTGTGGCAGGAAGGTCATACAGCCCATGCTACTGCTGAGGAAGCAGAAGAGAGAACGCTGCAGATGTTAAATGTCTATGCAGACTTCTGCGAAGAAGTACTGGCTATTCCTGTGGTAAAAGGACGTAAGACAGACAAGGAAAAATTTGCAGGTGCAGTAGCAACATACACCATCGAAGCATTGATGCATGATGGTAAAGCTTTGCAGTCCGGTACAAGCCATAACTTCGGCGATGGTTTTGCAAAAGCATTTGGTGTTCAGTTTGCAGATAAAGACAATACCTTGAAATATGTACATCAGACCTCCTGGGGTATGACAACTCGTCTGATCGGTGCTGTGATCATGGTTCATGGTGATAATTCCGGTTTGGTATTGCCTCCAAAGATTGCTCCTACTCAGGTGATGGTGATTCCTATTATGCAGAAGAAGGAAGGGGTGCTTGAAAAAGCCGCTGAACTGAAGGACCGTCTTGCTGCAAAGGGCTTCCGTGTAAAAGTGGATGATACAGATAAGAGTCCCGGTTGGAAATTCTCTGAGCAGGAAATGAGAGGTATTCCTGTTCGTGTGGAAATAGGACCTAAGGATATCGAAGCAAACAAGTGTGTGATCTGCAGAAGAGATACACGTGAGAAGCTGGAGTGTTCTTTAGATGAACTGGAAGCTAAGATTGGTGAAGTGCTTGAGAAAATGCAGGTTGAAATGCTGGAAAATGCAAGAGCACGCAGAGATGCACAGACCTATGTTGCAACCAACATGGAGGAATTCAGAGCAATATTTGCAGAGAAATCCGGATTCGTGAAAGCCATGTGGTGCGGTGAGCAGGCTTGTGAAGACAAGATCAAAGAAGAACTTTCCGTAACAAGCCGTTGTATGCCTTTTGAACAGGAGGAGTTATCCGACGTATGCGTATGCTGCGGTAAGCCTGCTAAAAAGATGGTTTACTGGGGACGTGCATACTAAAAAACCACTTTCCCCGTCCCCAATGGTTCGGGGAAGATCAACAAGAAAGGTATCGTGAAAAAATGAATGTTTTAGTAATCAACTGTGGTAGTTCTTCTTTGAAATACCAGTTAATTGACAGTGATAGTGAAAAGGTACTAGCAAAAGGCCTTTGTGAACGAATCGGTGCTGCCGGAAGTTCCATTACCCATACACCTGCGGGTGGGGCGAAACAGACCTGGGAGCTTCCCATGAAGGATCACACGGCAGCAGTATCCTATGTGATTGAAAAGCTTACCGACGAGAAAGTCGGGGTCATCAAATCTTTAGATGAAATCGATGCGGTAGGTCATAGAATCGTGCATGGTGGCGAGAAATTTGCCCAGTCCGTAGTCATCGATGATGAAGTACTCAGTGCCATCGAAGCATGTAATGATCTGGCACCTCTTCACAACCCTGCCAACTTAATCGGAATCAATTCCTGTAAAGAAATTATGCCCGGTGTTCCTATGGTTGCAGTATTTGATACAGCGTTTCACCAGACAATGCCAGCCAAAGCATATCTGTATGGTCTGCCATTATCTTACTACAAGGATTACAAGGTGCGTCGCTACGGTTTCCATGGTACAAGCCACAGCTTTGTATCCAAAAGATGTGCCCAGATTCTTGGAAAAGATATCAAAGATACAAAAATCATCGTTTGCCATTTAGGTAACGGTGCTTCCGTATCTGCGGTAAAGGGCGGCGAATCTGTAGATACCTCCATGGGCTTGACACCACTTGAAGGCTTGATTATGGGAACCCGGTCCGGCGATATGGATCCTGCAATCGTTACTTTCTTAGCACAGAAACTTGGTGTTTCTGCCGAGGAAGTGATCAATATCTGCAACAAGAAATCCGGTGTGCTGGGACTGTCCGATGGATTTTCCAATGACTTCAGAGATCTGGCGGAAGCGGCAGAAGCCGGTAATGAAGTGGCAGCAACCGCTTTGGAAACGTATGCCTACAGAGTGGGCAAATATATTGGTGCTTATGCTGCTGCCATGAATGGTGTGGACGCTATTGTATTCACTGCCGGTGCCGGAGAAAATAATGCACAGGTAAGAGCCCTGATCGGTCAATATATCGGCTTTTTGGGAACCAATATCGATCCTGAGAAAAATAAGATCCGTGGGGAAGAAGTGATCCTTTCCGATGAGGGTTCCAAAGTAGTCACTATGATCATTCCTACTGATGAAGAGCTTGCGATCGCAAGAGAAACAGTCGCACTTGTAAAATAGGGTGACGTTATATGGAAGGTGCTTTCTTGTGGATGAAAATGCATGAGAAAGCACTTTTGTATGTATGGATACGGATTGTATTTTGAAAGAAACCTGTTTAGTGATAGGATAGTTACCCGGAAAGAGTGTGTTGCATATGAAAATTACCTGGTTTGGGACTGCTTCTTTACAAATTGAAACGAAAAAGGATTGCATTTTGATCGATCCCTACATCTGCTATCGTGGGGCAGAAAACAGACAGTGGATCACAGATTATATGCAGAAAGAAAACATACTGATTACCCATGGTCATTATGATCATCTGGCCAGCCTTCCCATAATAATGGACTTTGGCGAAGCTACTGTGTACTGCACGGAAACTCCTGCGGGGACTTTAGAGAAGAAGGGTGTGGATCCTGACCTTCTGGCTGTGATACAGCCGGGGACAGAACTGCTCTTTGGTGATATGAAGGTGAAGGTGTGGAAAGGAAAACACGTTAAATTTGACAAGCCGTTGATCAAACAGATCCTTTTCAGCCCCAGAATGCTGCGCTATTTTTACAGAATTCCACAATTGGTGCATGGAATTCTGGCTTACCCGGAAGGAGAAGAGACAGTAGCTTTTGAGATTCTCTGCGAAGGGAAAAGGATTCTTGTACTGGGCAGTATGGGATTGGATCCGGACACGCTGTATCCGGAGGACATTGATCTGCTGGTACTGCCATACCAGGGAACATCCCTGCCGGTATCTACGGCGTTGTCTATTTTGGAAAGACTGCATCCAAGGGCGGTTCTTTTAGACCATTTTGATGATGCTTTTCCTCCCATTACACGGACGGTAGATACCAGACCTTTGAAGAAAGCTTTAGAGAAAAAATACCCCAACATCAAGGTAGTAAAGCCTATCGCCGGAAAACCGATCGAGATTTAACCCGGCCATTGGGTGAGCCAATGG
>CALZKI010000178.1 GCA_945787995.1 uncultured Lachnospiraceae bacterium
CAATGTGATATGTTTTTGTAAATTGTTTGCTAAATGAATAGACATCTTCATATCCTACCATTTGGGCAATTTCTTTGATCGGTATCCCACTCTCCAAGAGCATACATGCTTGCTCCATCTTTTTTTCTATTCTGTATCTTCTTGGCGAAATACCGTATTTCTTTCGAAATTCCTTTCGGAATGATTCATACCCCATCTGTATATCTTTGGCTAACTTCTCCATTGAAATTTCACAGTCCAAATTCTGTTCCAAAATGTCACATGCAGTTTGCAGCAAATCATCCTTATCTTCGTTTCCATTTTTTGCTGCTCCATATCCGAATATGTATAAAATCTCACGTTCAAGTTCCAATGACATTGTAGGAAGCTCATTTTGGGTAGCTACTTTAAGCTTTCCGATAAGACTTTTATACAGTTCCACATCGGCGGTATAAAAAGCCTTCTTTTTTACCGGTGCACTTGATAATACACCCAGCTTATTTTCTTTTTCAAAAAAATCGGCACTTACAGAAATAAAAAATTCTAACCATTGGCCATCCGGCTCAACTATCGTTGAATGGACAACTCCCGGAACTCTTTGTACCAAATCACCGGCTTCCAACGGAATCCTTTCACCATCCTCTGTAATATATTCTCCTCTTCCACGTAGTAAAAGAAAGCAGCTATAAAATTCGTTGGAAAAATGGTATTGGGATCGTTCCGCTGTTTCTTTTTTCATAAATCCACATGCAACGATTCCATTCTTCAAATTTTCTCCTATACAACGATAAATCACATCGCTTTTTACAATTTCATCTCTCTTCTTTTCGTATGCGTTATAGTTTATCATGCTTGCCTCTGTTTTACCAAATTGGATAAAAAAACCACCATTTCTGCCATTTCGTATCCGGTAATAATATATTATCTTCTATACAGGATTAAATTTTTCTATATTTTATCATTACAAATATACAAAACAAATACTTTATTCAATCAAGAAAGGAACTGTGTCAATGAATAAGCTAAAAGATTGGGAGAATCCATATGTCACACAAAGAAACCGATACCCCATGCATACCCCCTACGGCGCATATGAATCTGTTGAGCAGGCATTAAGTAACGACCGAAATGCATCCGCTTTTGTCATGAGCTTAAATGGCATGTGGAAATTCCGTATATATCAATGCCCGGAAGAAGCAGAACCTTTTTGGCAAACAGATTTCGACTGTTCTGACTGGCAAAGCATTCCTGTTCCGGCAAACTGGGAATATCACGGATACGGTAAGCCGGTCTATACCAATATTCTTTATCCATTCAAGAGAGAAAACGGATCACAGCCATTCGAGATTGAATCTACCACCGGCTGCTTTGACTTAAATGCCCCTTTTGTTCCTAAAGACAATCTGAATGGTTGCTATATTCGCACTTTTGACATCCCGGAAACTTATATTGGCAAACAAATTTTGATTGATTTCGGTGGTGTCGAATCCTGCTTTACTCTGTGGATCAACGGGCAAGAGGTAGGGTATTCTCAGGACAGTAAGCTGAATGCAGAGTTTGACTTGACCGACTACATTCACGCCGGCAAAAATACGATTGCAGTCTCTGTTCTTCGCTTCTGTGACGGAAGTTATTTGGAAGATCAGGATTATTGGCACCTGTATGGCATTTTCAGAGACGTACGTATTTTAGCGAAACATAAATGCCATATCATAGACTATAAGGTTGATACCAAATTCCGGAACAACGATTTCACTACTTCCACGTTGACAGTTACCATTTGGCCAAACCAAGCCTATCCTCTTTTTGGCGAACACCACGTAAAGCTCTCTCTTTATGATAAAAACCATACCAAAATAACAGAGTTCTGCTCAAAACCTTTTTCCGAATACCAAGCATATTTAGCTCCCAAATATGTCGCACAGGTATCCGCCACGGTGGAGCATCCGATGCTTTGGACAGCGGAGACTCCTGAACTATATACATTGATTTTGGAATTACAGGATAAGAACGAAACAACCATAGACATCGAAAGCTGTCGTGTAGGATTTCGCCAGCTTGATATCACCGAGCGAGGGATTCTCACGCTCAACGGCAAAAGATTGATAATTCGAGGTGTAGACCGTCATGAATTCTGTCCTACTTCCGGTCGAACTGTCTCTGTAGACAGAATGAAAGAAGAAATCTTTTGTATGAAACGTTTAAACTTTAATGCTGTTCGTACAAGTCACTATCCAAATAACGCTATTTGGTATGATCTGTGTGACGAATACGGTATTTATCTTGTGGATGAAGCAAACATTGAAACACATGGTTATGGAGGCGGTTTGAGTTCTTCTCCGGAATGGATGAACGCTTACCTGGAACGTGCTTCCCGCATGGTCCTTCGCGACAAAAATCATCCATCTGTTCTTTTTTGGTCACTGGGTAATGAATCCGGAGCCGGCGTGAATCACGCTGCCATGTACGGTTGGATAAAAGAATACGATAAGACTCGTTTTGTACAATACGAATCCGGATTCCCCAAATCCAATATAACTGATATTATCTGCCCGATGTATCCTGATATGGATTGGGTTGCCGATCTCATGGCCGATGAAACAGACCTTCGTCCTATGATTTTATGCGAGTATGCCTATGCCAAGAGTAACAGTAATGGTAATTTCAAGGATTTTTGGAATTACATTCACAAATATCCTCGTTTTCAGGGAGGTTTCCTCTGGGACTTTGCTGATAAAGCAATTGCCGTGAAGGACCCTGTATCAGGCAGAACAAAATATTGCTATGGTGGTGCTTTTGACGAAGATGTGGTAGACAGCACACCGGACATGTGTTTAAACGGCATTGTTTTCGCCGATTTGAGTTATAAACCCGGTGCTTATGAAGTTCGAAATGTTCAGTCCCCTGTTATCATACAAGCCGCCTCTGACTGGTCCGGCAAACAGTTCATCAGAGTAACCAATCACTATCATGTACTTGACTTAAGCCATTTGGAATTCGCTTATGATGTGGTAGAAAATGGTTCTGTTGTTTTCTCAGGAACGCTTGATTCCCTGCATACTCCTGCCGGAACTTCTGAATCTGTGCCTTACCCGGAATTACCTGCTAACTTGAAAGGAGAAGCTTACCTAAATATTTATGCGAAGCTTTCATCTGACACAGCATACGCTTCTGCGGGCACAGAAATATACCGCTGCCAGCTTGCATTAAACAATGCTGTTTATATGCCTGCGCTTGAAGAACAACTTATCTGCCCTCTCTCATGCAAGGAAACAGATAATAACATTACAATAGATGGCGAAAGCACTCATATTGTATTCGATAAGAAAAGCGGAACTTTTACTGAATATCAAACCAATCATTGCGATTACCTGACGGGTGGTATGGATACCTTCTGTCGCGCCTCAACGGGCATTGATGAGGGCTGTCACGATACAAACAACTATTATTATGATTGGGTTACCGAAGGAATTGATCACCCTCGTAAGGAAATAACTTCTATTTCTGTGTCAGCAACAGACACGGAAATTCATATTCAGACAAAAGCATCCTTCTTCCCTATGAAAGAAAACTGCCATACCGAACCATTGTTTATTACCGAAACTCGGTATTGTATTGACAGTCGGCGTATGACAATTTCTAATCAGGTCATCAATTGCTGTGATATTGATACCCTTGCAAGAATTGGTTTATCCTTCCGTCTCGATTCTAAGTTTGATAAACTGTCAT
>CALZKI010000179.1 GCA_945787995.1 uncultured Lachnospiraceae bacterium
AAAATAATGATATTATGAAATACAGAGGATAAAAAAATGTTTACAACATCACATTTTATATGGATCTTTTTGATAGCCGCGGTTGTGGCAATTATGCTGATATGGGGAAACGACAGGCTTACGCTGCGGAGTGCTTCATACATCATGGCAGGCATTTGTTTCGTCAGCGAAACCAGCAAGATGATGAGTTGGATGATTGACAGTCCCTTTGGGGGAAAAATCTTGAGTCCGAAGGCGTTGCCCTTTCATCTTTGCAGTCTCATGTTATTCGGTGTGATGTACATCACTTTTGGAAAAAATCAGGCAAAGAAGCAATGGGTCATGGATTTTCTTGCCGTGGCAGGAACGCTGGGAAGTATCTGTGCGATTTTGATTCCAACGGAAGGTTCCTCTTTTACCAATATCCTGTCCTATCAGTGCTTTGTGTATCATGGTGGATTGCTGTGGTTTGCTACATACCTGATTGCCTCCGGAAACGCCCATCTGGGCTGGAAATCCTGGAGACGTAATCTGGGATTTATGTTTGGGTTACTCATAGCAATGACATATGTGAACAGTTTTCTGTCTGCCTATGGAACTAATTTCATGTTCATCGTGAGACCGCCAATGGAGGGTCTTCCTTATCTGAATCTGAACAAAGGCTGGTACGTGTATTTCCTTCGTTTGATCGTATTGGGATTCACATTGGTGACGCTTTTTCAGTTACCTTTCATCATAAAAGAGCATAAGCATAAACAATAAGCGGAAACCATGGGGACAGGAAAAGAGCCATTTTCCCCGTCCCCGTGGCTCAGTTTGAGAAGACTTCCAGCACTTGATTATGGCGATAGTTTCTGGGAGAGATACCGAACTGCTTCCGGAAGCATTTGCTGAAATACAGAGGGTCAGAGAAGCCTAAATCCATGGCGATATGGGAAATGGATTTATCAGAGGAGCGCAGTTCTCTGGCTGCAACCTGCATTTTTAATTGTATATGGTATTGCATGATTCCAACACCATACACGCCACTGAAGGTTCTGGTCAGATGCTTGTAGGTGAGATGGAATTGCTGTGCTATTTCCTCGCCGGTAAGCGTTTCGCGAACCCTGTGCTGCAGGTATTTCGCGATTTGGCCGGACAGATCGGAGGGGGCAAGGGGACTATCCTGCTCGTAGATGTCTAATAACAAAGTATGGAATGCAGAGGAAACTCTGTTTTTGGACAGCGTTTTATTTGTATCAGAAAGCTTGATTAACTGCTTTAGCCTTTGGGGAATATCTGTTTTAGAAAGGTTTCCAACTGTTTTTGGCAGAACAATTTCAGAAGGCTGATCATCGCGCCCCATGGTGTTGAGTTCTGCATTATTAATTTCCCCGTGGTAAAAATGAGCAAAAATCCAGGAGGTACCTGCAGCAATCAGTTTTTTGCCATATTGATGGGTGCCCTGCTTCAGCAGAATCATCTGGCCGGGACCTATTTCATAATCCATCTCTTCTTCTGTCACATAGATATATCCTGAAATCACATAGATCAGTACATCGTATTTGGCAATTCTGTCAACATGGTAGAAGGGTGTATGTGTGGTGAGTAAATCAATGAATTCCACATAGACGCCTTCTGTTTCTTTTATCACAATTTCATGCATAGTGGACCTCTATCTTTTACGCGTTTTATGATTTCGTTTTCGTCAGATGCCTTTTTCTGTTTCGACTCAGGAATGACACTCAGGAATTGGCTGACATATAGTGCAGAAGCGAAAATGTTCCATGTATTTACATATTTTACACCTATAATCATGTATTAAAAACGATTATAGTGCATATATAGGCAATTGTCACTAGGATTGTCACTAGGATGTATCACCATAAAAATTGTTGTACCAAATGGAGGGAAAAACATGCAGGCATTAAAGGCGTCTGAAGTAAAGCTTACGAATGGTCTTTTTAAAGAAAGGGAAACAATCAACAGAGAGTATTTGATGGAGTTGGATAACAGGGCTCTGCTTCAAAATTTTTATCTGGAAGCAGGAATTCTTCTTCCCGGGTTGCAGCAGGTTCCGGATCCGGAGGATTGTTATCTGCACTGGGGATGGGAAGCACCCAGCTGTCAGCTTCGCGGTCATTTCCTGGGTCATTGGATGTCTGCAGCAGCACGTCTGGCAGCAGCAAACAAGGATCGCGAATTGGAGGCAAAGTTATATACCATCGTAGATGAATTGAAGGTGTGTCAGGAAGCCAATGGCGGACAGTGGATTGGTTCCATTCCGGAAAAGTACTTTAAGCGGTTGGAAACCAATGAGTATATATGGTCTCCTCAATATACATTGCACAAAACTCTGATGGGTTTATTGGATGTGTATGAATTTACAGGCTATCAGGTGGCACTGGAAATGTTGGACAATGCTTCCGAATGGTATGTGAATTGGGTAGACAGCCTGAAGGACAAGCCCCGCGTAGTGGTCAAAGGGGAAGCCGGCGGTATGCTGGAAATCTGGGCAAGACTGTATGGTATCACAAAGAAGGAAAAATATCTTAAGCTGGCCAAGGCGTACAGCATTTATCATGATTTTGAGCTTCTTGCAGAAGGGAAAGATGCCCTCACAGACAATCATGCCAACGCTTCTATTCCGGAGGCTCATGGTGCGGCCTGTATGTATGAAGTGACGGGGGATGAAAAGTGGTTGAAGCTTACGCTGGAATTCTGGAAACAGGCGGTAAAAGACAGGGAAGCTTATGCAACAGGAGGACAGAATGCGGGAGAATTCTGGATCCCACCCCATCATTTTTATGAAGCAATCAGTGACAGAACCCAGGAGTTCTGCACCATGTATAACATGGTTCGCCTGGCCGAATATCTGTATCGTTTTACCGGCGAAAGAGAATACAGTGATTATATTGAACGCACATTATACAATGCTTTCTTAGTCCAACAGAACAGATTCACAGGCATGCCCACTTACTTCCTGCCTATGCGGCCGGGCAGCCGTAAGGTATGGGGCAACAAGACACGAAACTTTTGGTGCTGTACGGGAACCATGGTACAGTCCCAGACAATCTATCCATCTCTGATTTACTATAAGGACGAGGAAAAAAATAAGGTTTCCGTGGAACAGTACATCAACTCAGAAGCGGCCTTTTCTTTAGGGGATAAAAAGGTATCCATTTGCCAGGAAGTGAACATGGATTATTGCTCCGGCGCTTTGTTTGGGGAAGAAAATGGTAAGAATTCCAAATCCAGATGGGCATTGAAATTTACAGTGGATTCCGAAGATGTGATAAATTTCAGCTTCAGAGTTCCTGCCTGGGCAGATGGCTGCATCATAATCAATGGTGAGGAAATTCATACGGAAGAAGCGTATTACACAATTTCCAAACAATTTGAAAAAGAAGAGATTTCCGTGGTATTCAGATCCCATCTTACCGGGGAAGGCTTATCTGATAACGAGAATATTACTGCCGTTTTTGACGGACCAATTGTTTTGGCGGCCATTGGTGAGGAAGGGAAGCACTACCGCTTAGACGGAAGAAGCATGGAAGAAGCGCTGACGCCCTTTGTGGAGCATACTTATGAGGCATATCCCTGGCAGCAGAGCAGTTACAGATCTTATTCCGGCGGTACAGAGACATTGTTCCTGCCTTTGTATGCTGTGACAGACGAAATGTATACCATTTATGTAGAAAAATAGACATATGTGTAGAGGAACCCTCTTTTTGAGGGTTCTT
>CALZKI010000180.1 GCA_945787995.1 uncultured Lachnospiraceae bacterium
CATGTAATGAACAGACAAGTTAGAATGAAATAGGCAGAAATATTCCCCATCATTTGATGAACAGCTATGAAAATGCCGGTTCGGAGGATTACCCAACAGACGGAGAAAAGACATGAAACTGATAAAAACAACAGAAGCAGTGGGGCATGTATTGGCTCACGATTTGACCAGAATAGTTCCCGGAGAGTTTAAGGGAGCGCAATTTCGAAAAGGCCATATAGTAACGGAAGAAGACATTCCTATGCTGCTTAGCATGGGCAAAGAGAACCTGTATGTGTGGGAAGTGGAAGAAGGGATCCTGCATGAGAATGAAGCGGCAGCAGTGCTTCGTGACATATGCATGGGACCAATGGACAAAAGCCAAACGTGCACGATGACGGCTTCCGAACCTATCGAAGGCAAAATAGAAATCAGAGCTGCCATGGATGGACTTCTTACGGTGAACACAGAAAAGCTGTTGGCAGTTAATTCCCTGGGAGAAATGATGATTGCTACTACACACGGCAATTTTCCGGTCAAAAAGGGGGACAAAATAGCGGCAACCCGAATCATTCCGCTTACCATAGAGCAGGAAAAGATGAATAGGGCAAAGCAAGTGGCTGAGGACAAACCTGTTTTACAGATACTTCCTTTTACAAGGAAAACATGTGCTGTGATCACCACCGGCAATGAAGTAAAGAAGGGACTCATCTCTGACGCTTTTACGCCGGTCCTGCAAAAGAAATTGGCGGAATATGATGTGGAGATTCTCTATCATGAATGTACCGGTGATGATCAGGAAGCAATCCTGCAGGCAATAAGGGAAGCAGGAGAACTTGGCGTAGATATGATCCTTTGCACCGGTGGGATGAGTGTGGATCCGGATGACAGAACACCGGGGGCGATCAAAGCCAGCGGCGCACATATCGTTTCCTACGGTGCGCCTGTGCTGCCGGGAGCCATGTTTCTTCTGGGCTATTTTGAGAACGGAACACCAATCATGGGATTGCCTGGGTGTGTCATGTACGCGGGAAGAACCATATTTGATTTGATCTTGCCAAGGGTTCTGGCGGGTCAGAAACTGGAAAAGAGAGAGATTGACGCATATGGTGAAGGCGGACTCTGCCTGAATTGTCAGACCTGTCATTTTCCACATTGCAGCTTTGGTAAATAGTGGTATCATCACTCTAATAATAGGAGACAAACTCACATGGAAAATAAATTGACCCATACAGATGAAAATGGGCAGGCGAAAATGGTACAGGTAACGGACAAGGCTATTACCAGACGTTGCGCCGGAGCAGAAGGATATATCCTGATCACGGAAGACATTGCCCATGCGATCAGAGAGAATACCCTGAAAAAAGGAGATGTGTTTTCTGTTGCCAGAATTGCGGGCATCATGGCGGTGAAGAAGACAAGCGATTTGATTCCCCTGTGTCATCCGCTGATGGTAACCGGTATTCAGGTAGACTTTGCATTGTTTGGCGCCGGAGAAAAATATGACGTTCCCGCAATCAGAGCGGTTTGTAGGGTTGAAATGGAAGGGAAAACCGGCGTGGAAATGGAAGCACTGACCGGGGTGAATGTTTCCTTGCTGACGATATATGACATGTGCAAGGCACTGAGCAAAGAAATGGTTATGACAGATATTCGGTTGTTGGAAAAAAGTGGTGGGAAGAGCGGAGACTATCACATATAAGCAGCAGTTTGAAATTTGGTCACAAAATTGTAAGGTCACATAGTTGCTAGATTACGAGTTTGATACATATTTCACATATTTTCGGAGGTGAAGTTATTTCTTCACATTTGTAACAAAAAATGGTACTATATATGCGAGTTCTTTATTCAGAATGAATACAAATATTACATATTGAGTTGTATGAATTCCGATAACGTTGTTCCCTGAAGTTGCAAGCCAAATCGGAAGCGATGAATAAATCCGCTTCATATGGTTCATAGTGTAATTGTAGAGTGGAAACTATATATTTATGATATTCGGGAAGCATATTCTCCATTGACCTGAGAATGTGCTTCTTTTTGAGGAAGTGATCACATGAAAGACTTTTTTACCTTTATTGACAATAGCCCCACCTGTTTTCACGCGGTGGAAAACGTAAAGGTTGCCTTGCTGGCTGCGGGAGCAATGGAATTGCAAGAGACCATTCCGTTCCATTTGGAAAGTGGAAAAACGTACTTCGTTACCAGAAACGGCAGTTCTTTACTGGCTTTTCATTTGCCTAAATGGGAGCAGGGAAAAAGACCATCCGGTTATAGAATTTATGCAGCACACAGCGATTCGCCCTGTTTCAAAATCAAACCCTGTGGAGTGATGAAGGCAGAGGGGGAGTATGTCATGCTGAATACAGAGAAGTATGGCGGTATGATCCTTTCCACCTGGTTGGACCGCCCTCTTTCCCTGGCAGGCAGAATCGTTTATGAGCAGGAAGGAATGCTTGTGACCAAGACAGTCAATTTGGATGAACTGACCTGCATCATACCAAATGTAGCCATTCATATGAATCGGGATATGAATAAAGGCGTGGAATACAATCCGCAGACGGATATGCGTCCGTTGATTGGTTTGTCGAAGGATATGCCGGAATTAAGAAAGCTGATCGCTGACAAAGCTGGCATTCAACAGGATAGTATCCTTGGGGAAGATCTGTATGTATATTCGAAAGAAAAATGTTGCCTTATGGGAACTTCGGAAGAATTGCTGGGCGGACCCAGATTGGATGATCTGGAATGTGTGTATGCCGGATTGCAGGGTTTTCTTTCGGCACTTGGCACTGGGGACAATGCAAAGGACAAGGCTGCTTTGACCGATTGTATTACCACAGAGGGGGGCTATAATACAGCGGGTGAGAATGACTCAGAGGATGAGCATACCACAGTGGAAAAGATGACAATTCCCATGTTGGCTATCTTTGATAATGAAGAAGTGGGAAGTGGTACAAAACAGGGAGCAGATTCCACGTTCCTAACGGACATTCTGGAACGTATTGCGCATGCCATGCATTGGGATTCGGAAACCATCAAATGTATGTATGCGGACAGCTTCATGATTTCCGCTGACAATGCTCATGCGGTTCACCCCAATCATCCGGAGAAGGCTGACCCCACCAACAGACCGATCATCAATGGTGGAATTGTGGTGAAGTATCACGGTGGGCAGAAATATACAACAGATGCTTATTCCGAAGCGGTTTTGAAAAGATATGCCAAGAAGGCACAGGTTTCTTTACAGACATATGCCAACAAATCGGATATTCCCGGAGGATCTACACTGGGCAATATTTCCACAGCCCATTTATCGATTCCCACAGTAGATATCGGATTGCCCCAGTTGGCAATGCATTCCGCATTTGAAACCGCAGGAGTGGAAGATTATAGAGATTTATGTAAACTAACCGAGGCGTATTTTGGATGAATTATTAGTATCTGGTGAATTCACATTTTGAGGATAATGTCTTTGAAAAGGGAATTCTGTAAAATCAGTGATGAATAGAGGAATAGACGATGATTAAGCAGACAAAATGCATGCCCCAAGCTGTTGTGTTTGATATGGATGGATTGATATTCGACAGCGAACGGTTGGTGCTGGACAGTTGGGTGGAAGTAGGCAGGAAACACCATATCGAAGGAATTGAAGAGGTGTTTCTTGCATGTATAGGTACCAACAAAGTGAAAACAA
>CALZKI010000181.1 GCA_945787995.1 uncultured Lachnospiraceae bacterium
CGGATTCAATTTACAGATTGCCTGGTCCACAGGGTATCTGGCTGGGCTAAACATTAAGTAAACCATAGAGTTTTATGTGACTTCTTGGAACAGTTTTTCAAAAAAGGATAACCTGATTTTCGGAATTGGGTTCACCATAAGGGACAAGATTAAACAGTTTGGAAAGAATGAGGAAACAGTTATGGGAATGAATATCGCAATTGACGGACCTGCAGGAGCGGGAAAAAGTACCATTGCAAAACGGATTGCAAAAGAGTTGTCTTTTATCTATGTAGATACCGGCGCCATGTATCGTGCCATGGCATACTTCTTTTTACAAAATCATACAGACCAGGCGGATTTTGGCACTGCCTGTCAGGATGCAGATATCACCATTAAGTATGAAAACGGGGAACAGGTTGTATACTTAAACGGAGAAAATGTGAATGGCGTCATCCGCACGGAAGCGGTAGGAAATATGGCTTCCGTATCCAGTGCGAACCCACAGGTGAGAGCAAAGCTGGTGGAACTGCAGCAGAAGCTTGCAGCCAATGCCGACGTGGTAATGGATGGCAGAGATATCGGTACCTGCGTGTTGCCTGATGCACCGGTAAAGGTGTATCTGACTGCCAGCAGCAAAGAACGTGCAAGACGAAGATATGAGGAATTGTCTGCCAAGGGAGTGGCTTGTGACTTGGCACAGATTGAAGCGGATATCATTGACAGAGACCATCGGGATATGACAAGGGAGATTTCCCCTTTAAAACAGGCAGAGGATGCGGTACTCATTGACTCTTCTCATATGACCATTGAGGAAGTGACAGAGGCAATCATTCATCTGTATAAAGATGTCAGATAGAGAAACCATATATATAGTCATATGAGGAATGTGAATTCCGATGAGTGAATGGTAACGAGGTGACAGAGTGGAAATTATTTTAGCAAAAAGTGCCGGCTTTTGCTTCGGTGTCAAGCGGGCAGTGAAAACAGTATATGAACAGGCGGAGAAGGAAAATCATCTTTATACCTACGGGCCTATCATCCACAACGAAGAAGTGGTAAGTGACCTGGAGAAAAAAGGCGTAAAGGTGCTGGATACAACCGAAGATTTGCAGCGGTTGCAGGAAGGTACTGTGGTGATCAGGTCTCATGGGGTGCCCAAGTCTGTCTGTGAGATGATTGATGAACAGAAATTGACCTGCGTGGATGCTACCTGCCCATTTGTGAAGAGAATTCATAATATTGTGGCAAAGGAGAGCCGGGAAGGAAAGAAAATCGTGATCGTGGGAAATCCGGGGCATCCGGAAGTAGAGGGGATCATCGGATGGAGTGAAACGCCTGTTACCGTGATTGAAACCATAGAAGAGGCACAAGCCTTTACCTGTGACCCGAATCAGCCTGTTTGCGTGGTTTCCCAGACGACATTTAACTACAATAAATTTAATAATATAGTTGAAATTATCAAGAGTAACCCTTATAATGTTAGTATTGTGAATACTATCTGTAACGCTACAGAGGAACGTCAAGCTGAGGCGAAAGAAATTGCAGCAAAAGTTGATGTAATGATTGTTATAGGTGGATTACACAGTTCCAACTCCAGAAAGTTATATGAAATCTGCAGGGAACAGTGTGAACATACTTATTTCATTCAGACACTTAAGGATCTTCACTTAGACTTACCAGAATCTGTCCGGCTAGTGGGTATTACAGCGGGGGCTTCTACCCCAAACAATATTATTGAGGAGGTTCAAAGTTATATGTCAGAATTATCTTTTGAACAAATGTTAGAAGAATCTTTTAAAACAATACACACAGGAGAGGTCGTTGAAGGTACAGTAATTGATGTGAAGCCTGAAGAAATTATCTTGAACATCGGCTATAAGTCAGACGGCATTCTAACAAAGAATGAATACACAAACAATTCTTCCGTGGACTTAACAGAAGCTGTTAAAGTAGGCGACACAATGGAAGTAAAAGTCCTGAAAGTTAATGACGGAGAAGGACAGGTTCTCTTAACCTACAAACGTCTTGCTGCAGACAAAGGCAACAAGAGAATTGAAGAAGCATTCAATAACAAAGAAGTGCTTACAGCAACTGTTGCACAGGTTCTTGACGGTGGCTTAAGCGTTGTTGTGGATGAGGTTAAGATCTTCATTCCTGCAAGCCTGGTATCCGATTCCTATGAAAAGGATCTGACAAAATATGCAGGTCAGGAAATTCAGTTTGTTATCAGCGAATACAATCCTAAGAGAAGAAGATATATCGGTGACCGCAAGCAGCTCATCGTTGCTGAAAAAGCAGAACTGCAGAAACAGTTATTTGAGAAAATTAAAGTTGGCGATGTGATCGAAGGAACCATTAAGAATGTAACAGACTTCGGTGCTTTCGTTGATCTGGGCGGCGTAGACGGACTGGTTCATATTTCCGAAATGTCCTGGGGCCGTGTAGAGAATCCTAAGAAGGTATTCAAATCCGGCGATCCTGTAAGAGTATATATCAAAGATATCTCCGGAACAAAGATTGCTCTTTCCATGAAATTCGAGGATGAAAATCCTTGGAAGGATGCTGATGTAAAATATGCCGTTGGCAACGTTGTAACAGGTAAAGTTGCCCGCATGACAGACTTTGGTGCATTTGTAGAATTGGAGCCCGGAATTGATGCTCTGCTTCATGTATCTCAGATTTCCAAAGATCATATTGAAAAACCTTCAGACGTTCTTGCAACAGGTGACGAAGTAACAGCTAAGGTTGTTGACTTCAATGAGGAAGGCAAGAAAATCAGCTTAAGCATCAAAGCTTTGGCAGCTCCTGAAACTGAAGCTACGGAAGAAGTAGCAGAAGAAGCTACAGAGGAGTAGATCTTTTGCGAAGGGAGTCATTGAGAAATGACTTTTGATTATGAATGGTTCAAGCAAAAAGTATATAGTATGACCCAGATTGATCTGAATGCTTACAAAGAGCGTCAGATGAAACGTCGTATAGATACTTTGATTGCCAAAAATAAATATTCCGGTTACGATACATACGTTGCCGGATTGACACAAGATCAGAGCCTTTTCGAAGAGTTTGTAAATTATCTGACCATCAATGTGTCTGAGTTTTACAGGAACCCGGAACAGTGGAGACTGTTGACGGATGAAGTGTATCCGATGTTGATGGAACGATTTGGGAAACAGTTGAAGATATGGAGTGCCGCATGCTCTACAGGAGATGAGCCATATTCGTTGGTTATGTCTTTATCCAAGTACATTCCCATCAACCAGATCCGCATCTTTGCTACAGATATAGACAAGCAGGTGCTTGCGAAAGCAAAGGTTGGTTTGTATACCGGGAAAAGTATCGAGGCTGTACCGGATATTTATAAAGCGAAGTATTTCCAGCGGGTAGGTTCTTCGGAGCAGATTTCGGAGGAAGTAAAGCGTTGTGTTGAGTTTAAACAGCACAATCTGTTGAAGGATACATATCCTACGAATTGCCATCTGATAGTTTGCAGAAATGTGTTGATCTATTTCACAGAGGAAGCAAAGGAAGAGATTTTCAAAAGATTCTACGATGCTTTGTGTCCGGGCGGTATTCTTTTCATCGGAAGCACCGAACAGATCGTTAATTACAAAGAAATAGGCTTTATTCGAAACAGCTCATTCTTTTATCAGAAACCTTTATAA
>CALZKI010000182.1 GCA_945787995.1 uncultured Lachnospiraceae bacterium
GATATTCACATCACTGATCAGATGACCACCTATATGCTGTTCCATAGGTTTGGTTTCAGCATAAATGGATTTCATCAAATCTCTGTACACAGCAGGAACAATGGTTCCGTCAGGATTGATCGCGTCTACCAGAAGGAAGGCTCCGTTGTGCATAAGTGCGGTAATCACATGAAGCAGCAATTCATCCCGGCTCTTGGTGGTGGTATGAAACGCCAGCTCCGGATCACATCTGGAAGTGTGGTATACAAAAGGCAGGTTGGGCGAGATGTTCCTGTAATATTTGTTGATAAAGGACTGTTGCAGAAAACCGCCGTAATAGTCCCCGCCGGTGTAGGTTACCTGATCGGCAATCCACTCGGTGCAGGCATGAATCCAGCTGGAAGCAACCATGGACATCTGGTGTTCGATGGTACACTCCGGGTGTACGTCTTTAATACATTTTGTAGTGAAGGCGGCAAATTCCGCCATCCATTTTTCCCGACGCAGCTGCCAGTCTCGATAGTCCGGATCCTGCCAGTCTACTTTTCTTGGCAGTTCTCTTCCTGTCTCTTCGTAGTAGCGTTTCCTGCAGGAAGGACAGTAGCACACATCCGGCCAGAAGGTCATGTCCAAAAACATCCCTTCAAAGTCATACATGGCGTTTAATTCTTCCAGATGCTCTTTCACATACTGACGATACTCCGGGTTGTTGGGACACACGATGCCATAGCGCCCGTTTCGAAACCATCCCATGTTGCGGAAATCTCTGTGGGTTTTGCCTTCAGCACTGATGGTACGCCATTCCGGATGCTTGTCAGAGGCATAGTTATCAAATACCTGAGAAAAATATGCAATGACTTTAATGTCACGTTTATGACAGGCGTTTAGCACTTCGCCAAAAAAGTCTCTGCCCTTCAGACCCTTATGCATACGGTTGATTTTGGTTGGAAAGTTGCACAGACCGGTGTGGGGCATGGCTTTTACCATAGCCGCCTGAACACCTGCCTCTTTCAGTGCTTCCGCATAAGCTTCCGGATCTACCTTGGAAAGAAATTCTTCGTTCCAGTCGTCGATGTGCATGTCTAATAAATTTCTTCTGTAGTTTCCTTCAATCCACATGATAAACCTCGTTTACATCTTTTCAGGTTCCGGATATTCCACACCAAATGTTTCTACAGTAACTGTTTTCATGACCTGATCTTCGCGGGGTCTGTCATTCCAGTCTGTAGCACATTCTGCAATGGCATTCACCACGTCCATACCTTCGATGACTTTACCGAAAGCGGCATACTGTCCATCCAGGTGAGGACTGGTTTTGTGCATGATAAAGAACTGGCTTCCGGCGGAGTCGGGCATCATACTTCTTGCCATGGAAAGAACGCCTTCTGTGTGCTTCAGGTCGTTGGCAAATCCATTGGATGTAAATTCACCTTTGATAGAGTAACCCGGACCACCCATGCCTGTTCCCTGGGGGTCACCGCCCTGGATCATGAAGCCCTTGATCACACGATGGAAAATCAGACCATCGTAGAAGTTTTTGTTGATTAAGCTGATAAAGTTGTTCACAGACTGAGGTGCGATTTCAGGATAAAGCTCTGCTTTGATCACGCCGCCGTCGGCCATTGTAAAGGTAACGATAGGATTTTGTGCCATATTAAATGTTTCCTTTCTGCATAAATATATAGTATGATTTATCTGTCAAGAGTCATGCAAATTCCAGCCGCTCAGAGCAAGCAAATTGCTTACAAAGGGCTAATCATTTCAGTCGGAGATCGTACTCCGACTAAGAGAACGACAGATGACTCCGAACAGTTACATCATAACGAAAAAACGGGGAAAGGACAAGTGCCATATGCAGAGGAAGGAACTGGAACGAGTGGTAGTCATTACGGCTTTTCCGGACTTCGTGAAAGATAAAATCGAACAGATGAAATGCCGTATGAATGGTGTTCTTTCTGTGACATATCTGGAGGATAAGCAGTTTCAAAAGGACTTACTGCCGGATGTGCAGCATACACTTTTCTTTGCAGATTCCCGGGAAACAGAAGACATTCTACAAAAGGTGCATGCATATGTGGTGGGGTATGAGCACGAAAGGAATCAGGGAGTGCCCCTTTCTGCCACAGAGTATGTTTTTTCCGATATAGAAGACTTGTCGGCGGATGATATATTCTATGTGTGGAACCGGGTTACGGGACAACCCTGCGATGTGTTGGAAACAGAGCATCTTTTGGTGCGGGAAACTACCGTGGAGGATGTGGATACATTTTATGAGCTCTATAGAGATTCGGAAATAACAGAGTACATGGAGCCATTGTTCCTAGACCCGGAGGAAGAGCGGGCTTACCAGGCTATGTATATCAGAAACATATATGGTCTCTATGGCTACGGGGTCTGGACTGTGATAGAAAAGGAATCAGGTGGGATCGTGGGCCGTGCCGGGGTTGCTCCCAGAGAAGGCTGTGAGGAGCCGGAGCTGGGGTTTGTGATCGGCAGGGAATGGCAGAGAAAAGGGTATGCCTATGAGGTTTGTAAGGCGATTTTAGACTATGTGAAAACAGCGTTTTCCATAGACCGGGTGATTGCCGTGGTGCATCAGGATAATCAGGCATCTATTGGATTATGTGAAAAACTGGGATTTGCCATGGAAGACAGAGTGTTGCAGGAAAACCACGTTACTTTTTTGAAAGACTTATAGGTCTTTGACGTAGGAACTCAATTCCGATGAGAGAGTATAGAAACGGAAACGAATGGTAGGAAAACGGAGGATATGGCGATGGGACTATTTGAATATTTGGTGAAAGCGAATTATGTTGGACCGATCCGGGATGGGGTGGCGACTACAGCAACCTTTACCGGTAGAAGAAGGAAAGCAAGGGTGTATTCCAAAGCAGCTATTTTGACAAAGAACTATTATGAGTATGAGCTGGTATACATCGGAGATGGCAAGAAAAGATGTGTGTGGCATGTCTTTTATCCCCTGCCGGATCCGGAGCTTGAGGGACTGGAGGGTTCTACCGTGAGAATCATATACAGCAAGAAGAAACCTTATCGTTATGAGATCAATGAAGAAGGCATGTTTGATTCGGAAGAAGCCATGTATGATTTTGAAGAGGGGGGAGAAGCATGAGACAATTCAGTATTAACAGCCCGTTCATGTTTGGAGTGGCTGTGCTGGTTATCTTGTTTGTACTGGCTCAGTCGCTGTTCTTTTTGTGCAGGGCGTATAAACGAGGAAGAGAGCTTGGCATGAGCAAAGAGAAACTTCGAAAAACCATTGTGTCTACCGCAGTATTTACCATAGCTCCTGCAGTATCTATTTTGATCGGTATTGTTACCCTATCCAAATTTCTGGGCATTCCTTTACCTTGGATTCGTATGAGTGTGATTGGGGCTCTGACTTATGAATTGCCTGCAGCTACTTCTACCGCCAACGCGCTTGGCATTTCTCTTTCGGAATCGATCACAGATCCCAAAACCTATGGGGCAATTGCCTGGGTAATGACATTGGGAATAATGCCAAGCATCATTCTGCCGCCTATTTTAATGAAGAAGATCCAGGG
>CALZKI010000183.1 GCA_945787995.1 uncultured Lachnospiraceae bacterium
TTTTCTCACCAGCCTGTTTTCTACTTTCTTCCCCACGTCGTTCCAGGAACATAGGACAATCTCCAACCAAATAACTATCTACATCTACTTCAACATCTGCATCTGCAGTTACTTCTAAATCTGCATCAACATCTACATTTCTATTGCTACAACGAAACCTATTCTCTTGAGAAACTACTTACATAAACCAAATGTGCCTTCACCTAAATACACGCATTACTCTGTTTCCATACGAAGCATCTCTCTATGTACAAAAACACATTCTCGTAAGGCTTTATGCTCTGGTTCAAATTGCTTCGTTCAAGCAGTTTTCTCACTGACATGTATTCCCGAATACCATCTCAAATACTGCTTCTCTCTACTGCCTTATCTTTACTTCCTCTCCCCGAACAGCTTCTCTACCAGGAATTCCTTCCAGTAGTACTCTTCCAGGGACTTGTCCACAGTATCGTAATCCTGCAGATTCTTTCCGATCATCACATCATTCAAAAGCTCGAATCTGCTGTCATGGCGTTCGGAGCCGATGTCACTCTTACTGATGGTACCGCTCTCCGTCAACTGGGCCTTTCCATCTTCCTCTTCCGTGATGTAATACTGGACGGTATCTCCGAAGAACAGGACAAAGGGCTTTTCATACACACCCGCATAGACCATTTCCATAGGCTCGGTGCAATACTCATTGCTATCCACTTCATCCTGCTGGATCAGATAATGAATCATCACCCGGTTTCCGGGCTTGGTGTGATATTCCACAATGGTCTTGTCCAGATACATTGCAAGCTCCGGAACCAGATCCACAAAATCCTTGCAAAAAGTCAGATTCTTGCCCTCTATCATCAAGCGGTTGACAAACATGCGGATGTAGTCCTTCTGTCTGTCCCCGATCTCTTTGGGATTCTCCCCGTAATATTTCAGGTACGCAAAAGCCACCACCGCATCCGGTTTCAGATTCTCCTGCAAAATCACCGGGAGTGCTTCAAACAGGTAGACTTCCATCAATTTTTCTTTGACAAAGAACTCATAGCAGCTCTGGGTCAAAAGAGCCGCCAGCAATTTGGGTTCCGGCACACTTTTCATGTAGCTGCGGAAAATATCCTTCTTTTCCGCAATATATCCGCCGGTATAAACCAGATCATAGAGAATCCGCTGTTCCAACTCTCTTGTCTCAATGCCAAATCCCTTGCAGGCATTCCACAAATCCCGCATCTGACGCAAGCCGCCATGGAAGTAGGTACACATGCAAAGCAGCATTTTTTCATTATATTTGCCTTTAGAAAGAGCCTGGCTCATCAGCTGCAGCAAAGTATCCTCCGGTTCTTCCACAACACCGGCTTCCATCCTGCGTTCCAGAAGTTCCGTGCAAAGGCGGACCAGATATCTTGGCTCCAGCTCCTCACAACCGATCACCCCAAGCCACTCATAGGCTTTCTCATAAAAGCCCCTGATGATCAGATATTTCAGACACTTTCCCCGGTTGGCGCCGGAGATCATGCGAACCTGCAGATTCTCCAGGAACAGATCCAGCTGCTCCATCTTATCTGCATCGTAATAAAATTCCAAAAGCTTCATGCAGATGTCTTTTTTCACATCCTGGGTCAAAAGGTCCGCCTGCAGAAGGCGCCTGAAGCTTGGCTCATTTTCTTCCGTAATAAAAAGGTAATCCTGATTCTTGAAGCAGCGATAGAGGTCAAAACCAATAGCATCCTTTACCAGCCCTCCGATCTGCACAGACAGACTCTCTGCCTGGAACATATCCTCCGCTTCATAGGGAATCCATTTCACATAGCGATTGCCTTCCCCGTCCTCGGGAATCAATATATAGTCAGAAATGTAAACCGGTACATAAGCCACCCCATCCTTTACGGGATAGGAAAGTTCCTTTTTATTATAGGCATATGCCACCACGATTCGCTTAATGGTCTTGTCTTTCAGACAAATCCGTTTGGTGAAAAGCATTTTCGCCAGAGCCTCCGCCAGCTCCGGTGTAACCCGCTCCGGCGTCAGATATTCTGTGTAAAGATACGCAAGATAAGGGGTAATATGGCCCGCCAGCAGCTGTTTGGGAATAAAATCGCTCATCTGGGTTCCATATCGCTCATACATCTGGGGATCTCTGTCACGGTTTGCCGTCACATAAGCATATAAAAAAGCATTTCTCTGATAGTCCAGATCACTGTGATAGGAAAAATACAACTGTACTGTTTTGGGCAAAGTGGTTGCCGACTCCAGATCCAGTGACAGCATATAGTACTCAAACAATCTGGTAATGCGAAGCTCCTGCCGCACCGCCAGGTCATACCAGTGATGAGCCTCTTGATCCAATCGGTTGTCCCGGATCAGCTGCACGCAAACCAGCTGCAGCACATCATCCTGCGGGTTCTCTCTATAGCTGCCCTGCAAAATGCGCAGCAGAAGCTTGTTAAAGTTTTTCTCCTTGTCTGCCAGAGAAATAAACTGCATACGAAGCTCAGCCCTCAACAGATTACAGGAGAGCATATAGTTTAAGGTATGTAATTCAAAAGCATCTAACTTATGTAACAGAGTGGGATTCTGCAGCAGCATGGAAGCCAGCTCCAGATAAATCACCGGACTGTGACATCCCCTGTTAAAAAGCTGCTCGAAAAACTCATACTTACGCACCGGATTGGTCGCATATTCCGGTGCAAGGCAGGATAAAAGATATCCAATCCGCCAATTGTCAGGGAAAATGCCCGCATAGGAAGTCAGTTCTTCCACAATCTCCTGCTCCCTGCGCTCCTCGTTGGTCAAAAGAGAGGAAAGATATAAGTAATAACACCAAAGGGCAGGTACCTCTTCCTTCAGATCCCACAAGGTAACCTTCATCTGATCCAGTTCCCAACGGGCCTCATTCAGACGTTCCTGGGTAACCAGGATCTGTACCTTATAAAGTCTTGCAGAGAGATCAAATTCATCTGTTGATATCATCCGGTTGACGATACGTTCCGTCTCCGTCATCCAGATTTTCTTACTGATCTTCTTGATCTTGAAGGATTTATAATACTCCATTAACTCTTTGGTCAGCTTCTGCTTCTCCAAAGAAATATATTTCAAATGTTTTCTCTGTCTCTGTACGTCCACCACTACCGGAATGGTTTGTGTCTTATGATCCATTACCAGATGGATGGCACCAAAGTTTTTCCCTTCGTGAAGCTTGTCACAGCTGACATAGTAATAAACCGGGAATACATTGCCAAGGAAATCATCCTCCGTCACATCATGGGCGTCTACAGACAGGAAATCCCCCTCTGTGATGATCTTCGTTCTGGCATAGCCCCATCCGTTACGGCTGATGGCAAACTGATACCGAACATCCTCAATGGGATCTTCAATAGACACAGAAGAAATATCGGTATAAAGCTCCACCGGCTTTTTCTTGCCCACATTAACCAGGAAAGCTTCCATGTTGTGAGCTAAAGCAGGGGGGATTCTTGTGGTTGCGCTATCATAGGAAACATCAAACTCTTCATGAAAAGGAACATCCTTCATGCCACCATATCCAGCATCATTT